>NZ_NFHA01000010.1:0-95789 GCF_002159225.1 Flavonifractor sp. An91
AACCGTTGACTAAGCCCGCCGCCCCTCCTGCCAGAGCGGGGCGGAGCCATGTTCCATGATTCTGACGCAAAAAACATCCCTCCGTTGGCCTTAGTTTGCCGGCGGAGGGATGTTTTTATACGGTTTGCAGACCGGACAGTGTGAGTACCACATCGCCGGCTATCATGAGCCCGGCTACGGGCGGTACCCAGGCTACGCTGCCGGGGACGGAGCGGCGGCCGGGGGGAGGAGCCTCATGCTGGGTGGCTGCCTTGGGTTCCTCCGGGGACCACAGCACCCGGTGGTGGTGGATGCCTCTGGCCCGCAGCTCCTTGCGGACCACCCGAGCCAAGGGACAGCCCTCGGTTTTGGAGATGTCCCCGATGCGGAACAGGGAGGGGTCCAGCTTGTTGCCGGTCCCAAGGGCAGAGAGAATGGGGATGTTTCGGGTGATGGCGGTCTCGATCAGGTCCAGTTTGCAGGACACCAGGTCGATACAATCCACAATGTAGTCGTACTTTGTGGAAAAGAAGGACTCCCGGTTCTGGGCCTCGTACTTTTCCACCCGGACCGTGGTGCGGCAGTGGGGATTGATGTCGGCGATGCGGTCTGCCATGGCCCGGGCCTTGGGCACGCCCAGGGTGGACAGGGTGGCCTCCACCTGACGGTTCAGGTTGGTGAGTCCCACCTCGTCATGGTCGATGAGAGTGAGGGCCCCCACGCCGGAGCGGGCCAGGGCCTCGGCGCACCAGCTGCCCACGCCGCCCAGGCCGAATACCGCCACATGGGCGGCGGTCAGGCGCTCCATAGCCTGGTCGCCCAGCAGCATTTGGGTGCGTAAGAATTTTTCGTCCATAAAGCCTCCGAAAAAAGGCGGACGGGGCTGGGCTCCGTCCGCCTTTTGGTCGTTAGTCGTTTACATACTTGATGCCGTCGCCCTGGACCGCTTCCAGACCTTCGGTCAGGCCGGTGAGCCAGGTGTTCATACCGTCCTGACGCAGGGCGCTGTCGGCGTCCAGCTTCCAGACGGGATCGTTGGCACCCTGGTAGTAGACCACACACCAGCCCTGCTGGCCGGAGTTGGTGTTCTCAATGAGGGTGGTGTCGCCGGGCTGGCGGCTCTCCTCGCCAAACAGCCAGCTGTCAAAGATGGTGAAGTAGCCCTTGTAGACCTTCTCGTACAGGCCGCCGTTGGTGTTGGAGCCGGGATCATCGGAGTTGGCCTCGGCCAGAGCGCCGAAGGACTCGGCGGTCTTGTCGCCGGCGTTCCACTCATCCAGCAGGGACTGGGCCTCGGCCTTGGCGGCGTCCAGAGCCTCCTGAGTGGGAACGGTGGACTCGTCCACATCCTCGGTGGCGGGATCATCCTCCTGGGTCAGCTCAGCCTTGATGAGGATGTGGCGAATGTCGGCAGTGGGAGTCTCGTCCAGGTAACGCTCCTGGAAGAGCACCACATAGTAGCCGGTATCATATTCCACCACGCCCACGTCGCCGGTGGTGCGGGAGGCATCCAGCATCCACTCGCCGTAGGTGCGGCTGGAGACGCTGGTGCCGGAGAGAGCGGTGGTCAGGGAGTAGTCAGGATCGCTCTCATACTTCTCCTTGCTGCTCTCAGACACATAGTTGGGAGCCAGCTCGGCAAAGGTGGCCTCCTTGTCCTCGGCAGCCTCCACGGCAGCGGCGAACTCGTCGGCCTTGGCCTTGGCGGCCTGCATGGCGGCGGCGGACTCCTCTTCGGTGGGCTCCACGGTGTTGCCCTCCTCGTCGGTGCCGCTGGGAGCGGTGCCGTCGATCTGGATGGAGCGGAAGGTGAAGCTGTCCAGATCATTCTTGTGCTCGTCATAGTAGGTCTGGATGGCGTCGCCGGTGATATCCAGACCGTCCATATAGGCGTTCTTATAGCTGGAAACCAGCACATCCCGACGGACACAGTCCTCATAGGCGCCCACGGTCATATACTTGCCATAGGTGCTTCTCAGGTAGCCCTCAAAGCTGCTGGCGCCCAGCTGGGCGGCATAGCTCTTCATATAGGCGATGGAATTGTCCACGGTGGCCTGATCCTCGTCGGTAAAGGTATACCCGGCCTCCTCAGCGGCATTCTCCACAGCGGCCACTTCGGTCAGGTCGGTAATGGCCTGCTCCAGGAAGTAGTCATAGTAGGTCTGGGTCTGCTCCTCGTCCACATACTGCTCACGCAGGTCGGTCTGAGGATCAAAGGAGGCGCCGTTGGAATAGGATTCAACCATGGCCGCGTAGAAATAGTATTCCACATCGTTGACATTATAATTCCGGCCGTCCACGGTGAGGGCGGTGGCGCCGCGCTGGAAAATACCGGAGTGCCACACCAGCAGAATGACTACCAGGATGGCGATGATCACGCCGATGGCGGTATACAATACCGTTTTCTGCTTGGCGGCCTTCTGCTCCCGGAGCTCAGCCCGCTGCTTTTGGGTCAAGCCCTGCTCGGGATCGCTCCGGCGCTGCTTTTTTTCTCTGGATGCGCTCATTTGTTGCTTCAGTCCTCTCGTCAATGTTCCTGCCGTCGGCAGGGGTGGCTGTACATCCAAATCTGTATAGACAAGCCTGTATTATACAGGAAAAGGGCCTGTCTTTCAAGCCTAAAAACCAGTTTTACACTTTGTTCAGATTTGCGGATATAAGAAAACCCCACGAAACCACAGTTTCGTGGGGGCCCCGCTCTGGCCGTGCGGATCCATTTAAAACCTGCACGAAATGGCAGGTGGGTCGCCTCCATGATGTTTCGTTGCTTCCAACTTCCAGCCGTCCCTCGAAGGGGCGCCGGGAGGCCTGCAGTCCGCACCATGAGGGGGCGTCCCGTTTAAGAGATGTGGGTTTAAATAAAACCCGTCACGCACCGAGCAGGAATCATGTTCAGGAATGTTCCTCGTCTTCGTCAGCGAAGAGAGCTTCCATAAACTGCTGATAGACCAGTTCCAGCTCCTCGTCGCTGTCCAGGGTGGAGAGCTGGTCCTCGCCGTCCACATGGACCACCTTCAGGATGATGAGGCCGTTTTCCTCGTCGTCCAGGTCCACCTCTTCCACGCCGTCCTCCTGTTCCTCGCCCTGAATGGCGGGGAAAAAGGCCATATAGGTCTGACCGTTGTAGTCCAGGGTATCAACGTGCTCCAGCTCAAACTCGTTGCCCTCTTCATCGGTAACGGTGATGAAATCAGGGCCAAATTCTTCACTCATAGATGGCACCATACCTTCCTTAGTGTCGTCTCTATTGTAGCTTGTAGTTGAGTAAAATGCAAGAGCAGGACGTGCTAAAATTTTTTTAGATCACGGAATGGATACAAAAAAGCCGGGAAAGAGGGTGGACAACAGGTGAGAACGTGATATAATAACATCGATTCTCTGTAAGCTTTAGTTGCAGATAGCAGTACCAAAAGCCTGCTTACCCAATACGGAGGTGTCATTTTGCCGTCAAGATCCAATCAAAGTCCCCGGCCGCCCAGGCGCCGGAGCGAAAAGACCTACAGTCCCGCGATGCATATCCTGGGAATCGTGGGCAAGGTGGTGGGGACCTTCCTGCTGGTCATGCTGATCACCGGGATCATCCTCGTCTGCTTCGCCATGGTCTATATCAAAACAGTCATCCTGCCTCAGGCCCATCTGGACGCCAATTTTGATATGAACCTGACCAGCACCATCTATTATATGAACCAGGAGACGGGAGAATACGAGGAACATCTTTCCCTTCACGGTACAGAGAACCGTAAGAAAGTGACCTACGATCAGATCCCGGAAAATCTGGTCAACGCCACCATTGCCATTGAGGATGAGCGATTTTTGACCCACAATGGCGTGGACTGGAAGCGTACCCTCAACGGCGTGCTGCTCATGTTCACCGGAAAGGATATCCAGGGCGGCTCCACCATTACCCAGCAGCTCATTAAGAACGCCACCCAGTATGACGACGTCACCGTCAAGCGTAAGATCCTGGAGATCTTTACCGCCCTTGACTTTGATGCCACCTACTCCAAGGAGCAGATCATGGAGTGGTATCTGAATCTGATCTATCTGGGCGACAACTGTTACGGTGTGGCAACCGCCGCCGAAAACTACTTTGGCAAGGACGTGTCCGAGCTGAGTCTGGCCGAGTGCGCCAGCCTCATCAGCATCACCAATAACCCCACCCTGTATGGCCCCAACTCCAACATTCGTATCACCAATGAGGAGACCGGCGAGGTCACCACCGGCCGGGAGCGCAACAAGCAGCGCCAGGAGCTGGTGCTGTGGAAGATGCTGGACCTGGGCATGATCTCCCAGGAGGAGTACGATGAAGCTGTGGCGGAGGAACTGGTGTTCACCCGCAGCGAAGATGAAAAGAAGCCCAGTACCATTTACAACTGGTACGACGAGCAGGTCATCACCGATGTGATCAACGACCTGATGGAGGAATATGGCTACTCCGAGCAGCTGGCGGAGAACATGGTGTACTCCGGCGGCCTGAAGATCTACACCTGTGTGGATACCCGCATCCAGTCCATTGTGGAATCGGTCTATTACGATCAGAACAGTCTGGTGCTTACCTCCTCCAAGGGACAGGATATCCAATCCTCCATTGTCATCATTGACCCCGAGGGCAATGTGGTGGGCCTGGCGGGCGCCCTAGGCGAAAAGACGGCCAACCGGGTGCTCAATATGGCCAGCGGCACTGTCCGTCAGCCCGGTTCCTCCA
Source organism: Flavonifractor sp. An91 (assembly GCF_002159225.1). Lineage (NCBI taxonomy): Bacteria > Bacillati > Bacillota > Clostridia > Eubacteriales > Oscillospiraceae > Flavonifractor > Flavonifractor sp. An91. Next base: position 4,685 of record NZ_NFHA01000010.1, read on the forward strand.
TCAAGCCCCTGTCGGTCTATGCGCCGGCCATTGAGCTGGGTATGATTACGCCGGCCTCGGTCTATGCCGATGAACCGGTGCGTGTGCTCAACGGAAAGAACTGGCCTCTGAACAATCCTCAGACCTACCGCGGCGATATCACCGTAAATACCGCCGTGGAGGTGTCCTCCAACCCTGTGGCGGTGCGTATTCTGGAGGAGATGGGGGCGGAAACTTCCTTTGACTTTGTGGAGCAGAATTTCCACATTGACCTGGAGGAGTCCTATCTGAGCAACGGTGAGGTCAAGAATGACTACGGCTCCAGCCAGATGGCTCTGGGCGGTCTGACCCACGGTGTCAGCGTGATGGATATGGCGGCTGCCTACTCGGTGTTCCCCCGGGACGGCGTGTATATCGAGCCCCGGACCTACACCAAGGTTACCCGTGAGGTGGACGGTGTGGAAGAGGTGCTGCTGGATAACACGGAAACGGAAGAAGAAGTCATTCTCTCCACCAAGACCACCTATTATATGAATGAGATGCTCAAGAACGTGGTAAGCAACGGTACCGGTACCGCCGCCCGTATCTCGGGCATGACGGTGGCCGGTAAGACCGGTTCCACCACCGCCAACAACGACCGCTGGTTTGTGGGCTATACGCCCTATTATACTGCGGCTGTGTGGGTGGGTTATAAGACCCCTGAGCGGATCTATGCCAGCAATAACCCGGCGGCGGTGCTGTGGCAGAAGGTCATGAGTCAGGTCCATGAAGGCCTGGATAACAAGAACTTCACTCAGGCCAGCGGACTGACGCCGGTACAGCTGTGTAAGGACAGCGGGCTGCGGGCCACCGAGGCCTGTCTCAGCGATCCCAGAGGGGACCGGGTCTACCAGATGTACCTCTTCGCGGAGGATGTGCCGGTAGAGAACTGCGACCAGCACACGATGGTGGACGTCTGTACCGGCTCTCCCATTCTGGATGCCGACGGCAATCCCATCGAGGGCCTGTACCATCTGGCCGGCGACTATTGTCCCAGAGAGGCAAACGAGGCGCTGGGGATCACCGAGGGTACAGTGAAGTCTATCGGCGTACTGGCCAGCGGAGACAGCAGCAACCAGTATACCAAGGCGTATCTGGAGTCCCAGGGCAGCTGTACGGTCCACACCTCGGAGCCGGAGCCGCCGGAGCCGGATGAGTATGATCCCTCTACCTTCCGGTTGGAGGACCAATCTACCTGGCCTACCCAGGAGCAGTGGCCTGGCTTTGATCCCGCCAACCCGGCCACCTATCCCACGGTTCCGCCGGAGCCTACAGATTCGGGCGGGTCCGGTGGAGAGACGGCGGAGCCCAGCGTAACACCGTCTCCCGCGCCTACGCCGGAGACACCGCCGGAGGAACCATACGTTCCCGCCGGATGAGCCAATCAGTATGAAAGCGGAGGAGCTGCCTTTGGGTGGCTCCTCCTCTTTTAACATTGCGGTCTATCACAAAATCGTAAGAAATATGTCGGAGAAGGGCAAAGCCGTTGAGCCGCAACGATGTTAAAGCGCGCATCCGTATCATTGTGGAAGAAAAGGAAAATAGAGCAAAAAGAATCTTCCTGTTTCTCTGGACGGAACCTGAAAAATCTGATACACTGAAGCCAAATCACAGCAGGAGGGAACATTATGCTGATCCAACAGGTGGTCGCATTTTTATTGGCTGGGGCACTGATGACCGGCGGATCGTCCGGGGTCACCATTCAGGATGTTTCACAGGATCATTGGTCCTACCCCTATGTGTCCTATATGGTGGAACATGATGTGATGTACACCACCAAGACTGGAAACTTCCTGGGGGAGGTCCAGATCAATCGGGGTGACTTTGTGCTCAGCCTGTGGCGGGCGGCGGGAAGCCCGTCCGGAGCCACGCCCAATTTTACCGATGTGCGCCCGGAGGACGCCTGCTATCAGGCGGTGGGCTGGGCGGTAGAGCAGGGGATCTCTCAGGGTACCTCTGAGACGAAATTCTCCCCGGCGGCCTCATTGGACCGGGAGCAGGCCTTTACCTTCCTGTGGAGGGCCCTGCCGGTATTCGGTGTGGAGCAGAAAGAGGGCTTGTCAGGCGGACTGGCTGATTTCCAGGACGTGGACACGGTGAGCGACTGGGCCCTGGCGGCCATTGGTGATCTGTACGCCAGGGGGATCGTCAGCGGCACCGGGGACGGACTTCTGGCGCCCCACCAGCCGGTGACTCGCAGCGAGACCGCCACGCTCCTCTATAAAACACTGGATCTGGCCGGCAAGATCGAAGGGGGCGACACCCCCACGGTTTCCACGGCAGTACCTGAAGATGAGTGGGCCTGGTTTGACGACGTGGTCTTTGTAGGCGACTCGGTATCCCTGAAGCTGACCGGATATGTGACCAAGATGCGCCAGAGCGATCCGGACTATCTGGGCAAGGCCCAGTTCCTTACCGCCGGCAGCCTGGGCAGCGGAAATGCGCTGTGGGAGGTCAGCGACGAGTCGGTGCATCCCCTCTACCAGGGCACCAAGATGCGTCTGGAGGACTCGGTCCACGCCTGCGGCGCCAAGAAACTCTATATCCTGCTGGGTATGAATGATGTGGGCCTGTATGGCGTGGACGGCTCGGTGGCCAATATGGAGACGCTGCTCAAGCTTATCAAGGAAAAGACCCCCGATCTGCAGATCTTTGTCCAGTCGGCCACTCCCATCCACAAGGGCAATGAGAAAAAGGTGCTGAACAACGCCAACCTGCGGCTGTACAATGAGAAGCTGAAGGAGATGTGTGACCGCAACGGCTACTACTATGTGGACATCGCCTCGGTGCTTACCGACGCGGAAGGCTATCTGCCCGATTCCTATTGCAGCGATGCCTCCGGTATGGGGATGCACTTCACCGATGAGGCCTGCCGGATCTGGGTGGATTATTTGAAGCAGGATGCAGCCGCCCGTCAGAACAGCTGACCGGATGGAAAAACAGTGCGGTAGAAACCGCGGAAAGGTGATCGTATGAAAAAGAAAGTACGCAGCATACTGCTGCTGGCATTGGCTGTCATGATGGCGGTTAGCGCCGCTGGCTGCAGCGGCGGGACAAAGACCGCCGATATGGATGTGGCGAAAGTGATGGACGCCATGCTGGAGAAAGCCCCGATTGAGGGTGGCATTGAGCTGAGTCAGGACGATATGCTCAACTTCTACGGCATCCAGAGTGAGGATATGGAGGCTTTTGCCGCCAACCTTGCAGCAGATGGCATCACCGCCAAGGAGATCGTGCTGGTGAAGGCCAAGGACGAGGACAGCGCCAAGACGGTGGAGAGCAAGCTGCAGAGTCGGCTGGACGCCCGCCGCAACGAGTTCAACAACTATCTGCCCGATCAGTACGCCATCGTGGAAAAGAGCGAGGTCAAGCGGGACGGCGTGTATGTGCGGCTCATCATCTCTCCCCAGCAGGACGAGTTGGTGGAGCTGTACAACAGCTACCTGAACGGCTGATTTAGTTAGTAGTTAGAAAAACAAAAGCTCCGCTGCCATAGCAGCGGAGCTTTTGCGTTCTTATTTTTGATTGTGAGAACTATCGCGGAGTCGTTCGTGATCTTCCAGCAGGGCCTGAGCGGCCAAATCGAAGGCGGCAGCGTCTTCATAGCGGTTGACCAGCTCGCTCTCCTGCAGGTCGCTGTAGTCCTTTTCTTTGCCGCGGTAGACAAGCTTAAGCAAAATGGGGGTGAGGATGGTGGTTGCGATAACCATCAGTACCACGGGACCAAAGAAGTCATCGTTCATCAGCCCCGCCGCAATGCCGTTGTTGGCCACGATCAGGGCAACCTCGCCGCGGGAGATCATGCCCACGCCGATGCGGAGGGAATCCTGATTGGAGTAGCGGCACAGTTTGGCGCCCAGCCCGCAGCCCACCACCTTGGAGACTACAGCCAAGAGGATCAGCAGGACGGAGAAAAGAACGATGGAGCCGCTCATATCCGGCAGTACCACCTTCAGACCCAGGCTGGCGAAGAAGATGGGGGAGAGCAGCGTGTAAGACAGGGTATCGAAGCGATCCTGCAAGTAAGCTACCCGGGGGGTCTTGGCGAAGATCAGACCGGCGATATAGGCGCCGGTGATGTCGGCCACGCCGAATACTTCCTCGGCAAAGTAGGCGTACAGCAGGCAGAACGCAAAGGAAATGACAACAAACCGGCGTTTATCCCGGTCATATCGCTTGAACCACCACTCCACGATCCGGTGAAGCACGATCCATACCACCACGCTGATGGCGAAAAAGGCTGCGATCTTCAGCAGGACCATCAGCACATTGGCGCCGGTGCCCGACATACTGGTGATGATGGTGAGCGCCACGATGCCCAGCACATCGTCAATGATGGCGGCGCCCAGAATGGCGTTGCCCGAACGGGTGGACAGCTTCCCAATCTCCTTCAGAGTCTCTACCGTGATGCTGACGGAGGTGGCGGTCAGAATCACGCCGATAAAAACGTTTTGCAGGAAGGTGTCGGCGCCGGCATTAAAGAAGCAGGCCAGTGCGAAGCCGCCTGCCAGCGGGACCAGAACACCAATGAGGGCAATGATGAATGCAGATGCGCCTGCCTTCTTCAGTTCGCCCAGGTCAGTCTCCAGACCGGCGTTAAACATGAGGACAATAACACCCAATTCCGCCAGCTGGTCCATCAGCGTGGTTTCCTGAAGCACGCCCAGCATAGCGGGGCCCAGCAGCAGTCCGGCCAACAGTGCGCCGACGACCTGGGGCAGCGCAAACCGCTTGGTTACAATTCCCATGACCTTGGTGCTCAACAGGATGACCGCGATCTCAAATAAAAAGTGATAACTCGTATCCCACACCCCTCTCTCTAGTGTAGTAAAAATGCACTATAAATGGTAGTTTATTTTGGCCAAAAAATCAACTGGCAACCTGGATAGAATTTCAGGCTGCTGTCATAATTCAACTCAAAAAACTGACAAGAAAATTCCCTGGGAAGAACTGTCTGAGACAATTCCTACCGGGGTGATACATATATGGATAAATCAGGATGGCTGAGGGGGTGAGGAAAAACGCTGAGCCACCCGCCGGAATTCATCCTCCAGCAAAAAGCTGATGCGGGCAGCCAGTTCCGAGGGCTCCTCCTTCATGTCGTCGGCCAGCCAGCCCAGCATGGTACCGGCCAGGGCGTACATATAGAAATCAATGAGAAATTCCCGGTCTCTCTCCGCCAGGACAAGACCTTCGGCGGCAGTATCCAGCAGCTTGGCAGTCAAGGCGTGGGACATGGTGAAGAACTGGCAGTCCAGGTGCTCACGGCCGCTGGAGCGGTAGATGTGATAGATGATGACGTGGTTCTCCTGTATGTAGTGGAAGGTGGCCATCAAAGCCTCCTGCCAGGAGGTGCAGGGCTGCAGGACCTCGGCGGTCTCATGCTCCAGAAACCAGTGGAGCAGATCATAGATATCCTGGAAATGATAATAGAAGGTCTGCCGGTTGACTTCGCAGTCCTCTACGATCTCCTTGACGGTAATATCGTCCAAGAACTTCTTCTGCAGCAGTCGCCGCAAAGAATTGGCAAGCGCCAGTTTGGTGCTGGGAGCCAATGGGCACACCTCCTCTCATTCAGACTGGTGTAACAGGCGCAGCCTACCCTTTATAGCACAAAGGGCGGGTGTATAAATGTACAGCCGCGCATCTGCGGCTTTTGCGCTTATTATACCACAGTGGTATAAAGAATTGCAATCCTGTCCAAAGTATGGTATGATTTGCCCCGTTAAACGGGAACATCAAAGGAGAGAGAAATATGACCATTGATTATCATCCCAGGGGCGTTTGCTCCAACCGCATGGTGGTGGATGTGGAGAACGGTGTAATCCGCTCCCTGCAGGTCCAGGGCGGGTGCAACGGCAACCTTCAGGGGATCTCCCGTCTGGTGGAGGGCATGAAGGTGGAGGAGGCCATCCGGCGGCTGGAGGGAATCCGCTGCGGATTCAAAGCCACCTCCTGCCCGGACCAGCTGGCCCAGGCGCTGAAACAGGCAGCACAGGCTTGAATAAAAAAGCTGGGGCGTGCATATGCACGCCCCAGCTTTTTGGTACACACGGGAGTAAGCCTCAGGCAGCGGGCTCTTCGGCGGTCAGGGCGCCGAAATTGGACAGAACCTGAGCAAACTCCACCCGGGTCAGCTGACCGGCGGGCATCAGCTGGCCGGCCTCGTTGCCGGTCATGATGCCGGCGTAGTAGCAGAAGGTCATGCCGTCCAGAGACTCAGCGGGGATGGAGGCATAGTCGGGAGCCTTCTCCATGGAGCCGTCGGCGGCAGGGGCCTGGATGCCCTTGTACTCGGCATAGGCGGCGATCAGATCGGCGATCTCAGCGCGGGTGATAGTCTGATCCTCGCCGAAGGTGGTGCCTTCAAACAGACCCACGGAAGCGGCCCAGTTGATGCAGTCGGAGTACCACTTGCCCTCGGTGTCGGTAACAGTGGTCTTCTCCACGGCGGGAGCACCCTCCATGTTGTACAGCACCTGATACACGGTGGCGCGGCTCACCTGTCCGAAGGGAGTAAAGCTGAAGCCGTTGGTGGTGCTCATCATATCATTGTTCACCACATAGCGGACAGCCTCGCCGTACCAGGCGGAGAAGTCAGCATCGGCGTACAGAACGGTGATGCGGCCGTCGCCTCTGGGATTGGCGTACTGCTCGCCTACCACGCCGCCCAGCTCGTCCTTGATGTAGTTGATGAGGACCTCGTTGTCCACCATGACCTCATCCTTCAGGATCTTCACGTTGTCAGCGCCGAACATGGCATAGCCATCGCCGCCGTCCTTGAGCATATAGTTGTGGGAGGCCAGGGTGTAGGTGGCCTCGGGGTCAATGGCGGTGTACTCGCCGGTCTCGCTGTTCAGAACCTGAACATCCTTGACCCGGCGGTCGCCGGCCACCTTCACGAAGTTACCAGCGTCGTCCAGCTCCACGGAGGTGGGGATGGAGGTGTCCACGGTGTACTTGATGCCGGAGACCTGCAGGAAGCCGCCGCTCTCAGACACGCCGGCCTGCATGGAGCCCAGCTCCAGAGCATCCAGGATCTGCTGGCCGGAGACCTCAACCAGGCAGGCCAGGTTGCCGAAGGGATGGACGGCGATGATGTTGCCGTAGGTGATGTCGCCGGCAGCGATGTTGTCGCGGACGCCGCCGCCGTTGACAAAGCCGATGTCAGCGCCCAGCAGCACGCGGTAGGCGTCGGCGCACAGGTCGCCCAGGTTGGTCTCGGCGGAGCGGACAGCACGCTCACCGGTGTAGGGATCGTTGATGGTCAGGTCCACGGAGGAAGTAGCCACCACTTCTTCGGACATGGCCTTGTACTCAGCCTGGATACCCTCGATGAAGGTCTTGGCGGTGGTGTAGGCCTGAGAGGTGGTATCCACGTCAGCCAGGGCAACCAGCTCGGTGGTCATAGTGCCGTCGGGAGCGATGACCAGCTTGCCCACGGACTCGGCCTTGGTGCCGGTCTGGCTCAGGAGCACGTCCTCACCGTCGGCGTTCTTCACGGTCTTGGAGGGCTCGGTGGTGTGGGAGTGGCCGTCCAGCACCACGTCGATGCCGGTGGTATTGGCAATGACTTCGGTGGACATCCAGGGAGAGCTCTGGGCGTCCTCACCCAGGTGAGCCAGGGCCACCACATAGTCAGCGCCGGCCTTGCGGGCGGCATCCACAGTATCCTGGACCTGGTCGTACAGGGCCTTGCCGTCCTTATCCTGGCAGAAGCCGTAGATGTACTCGCCCTTGTCGTTCTGGAAGTAGGCGGGGGCGGACTTGGTCAGGGTCTCGGGAGTGGAGATACCCACATAGGCCACGTCCACGTCGCCGTAGGTGACCATGGTGTAGGGCTCCAGCACGGCCTTGCCGTCGGCGTCCACGAAGTTGCAGCTGACATAGGTGTACTCAGCCTGGTTCTTGGCGATGTCCAGGAAGGTATCCATGCCGAAATCGAACTCGTGGTTGCCGGGGATGGCAATGTCGTAGCCCACATTGTTCATGATGTCCACGATCCAGCTGCCCTTGGACAGGGAGCCCAGGATGCCGCCCTGGATGGCGTCGCCGTTGTCCACCAGGGTAACGTTGTCGGCGCCGTAGCTGGCTTCCATCTCGGCCTTATAGGCGGCGATGGCGGCATAGGACATACCGTCGTCGCTGGTGCAGTGGACGTCGTTGGTGTACAGCACCACAATACCGTCATCCGTAGCAGCGGTGGTGTCCCCCTCGGCAGCCATGGCGGGGATGCAGAAGCTGCTGGCCATGGACAGGGAGAGGAACAGGGACAGGAACTTGCGTGTGTGTTTTCTCATGAAACATTCCACCTTTCCTTCCGGGCCCTACCGGAGGGGACCTTTTCGGCTGGCTGGATGGAGCCTGAACGCATCCGCGGCACATAAAGATTTCCTCTGGATGTGGGCAAATCGGATATCATAATGGTAACAAAACGGAAACAAAAATACAAGGGGTCCGGTGTAGAAAGCAGGTAAATTTTATGTGGTTTTGGTAAAACAGGCAGAAAGGTGGAAAAGACAACAAGTCCCCGGAGAAACGCTCCGGGGACTTGCTTCAGCAGGGCAGGGTGACCCAGGTGGGAGTGCCGGACAGATCGGTAAAGAGAAGACCGTTGGGAGGCAGAAAGGTGAACAGAAGTGTGGCGATTCCCAGCACCAGTACCAGCAGGACCAGCACTTCCCGGAAGTTTTGCCAGAAGGGCTGGTGGAGCAGATAGGGCAGCAGGAAAAATACTGCCATCATCAACAGATAGAGGACGATATCAAAGATAAGGGAGTCCCCCTGAAAAGGAATGTGGTAAAGGTAGCCGATTCCCAGCATTCCGGCCGTGGCCGCCAGCAGGGCAAAGGCACGCTGTCCCAGCAGCTCAGGCTGCCGGCGGCGCAGAGCCAGCCCGGCAATGAGGCAGGGCCAGTAGAGCAGTTTGACGTGCTCCCACAGGCTCTCCCGCACCGGAGCCACCAGAGCGGTGGCAGGACAGGGAAGCAGGGTATAGAGGAAATGCAGACAGGCGCCGGCCACTGTGGCGGCAACAAAAGCGATCCACTCGGTCTTGCTCAGGCGCGGCATGGCGGACACATCCTTTCGTCTTATATGCCGTAACATATGCAAACAAAAGAAAAAATACCACAGAGCCTCCAGGTAAAAAGCAGGAAACAGGGGGAGAAAAGAACAGGGGCAAAGCGCCAACAATCTGCCGGGCGGCAGTTGGAAAAAAGTACCAAGCCAAAGGAACATTTCATTGCCAGCGTGGTTCGTCCATTTGAAAACCATATTAGTAACAGGCGTACAAAACGCCAATGATTTTGGGAAGGAGCGTGGACAGCGAAATGGGAAAAGAAGAACCAAAGATCAGGCCCTGGGTGGGCGCGGTGCTGACAGCAGTGCTGCTGCTTGCCTGGGCGGCCTGGTTCCAGCCCGTCAGGGCGGCGGAAACCAGAGAAGTGATCCCCATGGGCCGTACCGTAGGGATTAAACTGTTTTCCGACGGCGTGATGGTGGTTGGTTTTGGTGAGGTGACGGCGGCTGACGGCAGTCACACCCCGGCCCGGGACTGTGGGCTGAAGGAAGGGGATATCATCACCCACATCAACCGGGAAGAAGTGGACAGCATTGAAGAGGTCCAGGCCGTGCTGCAGCAGGTGGGGGACCAGACCATGAGCATCCGTGCGGTGCGGGACGACAAAGAGGTCCAGTTTACCGCCCAGGCGGTCCAGTGCAGTGCCGACGGGCAGTATAAACTGGGCGCCTGGATCAGAGACTCCATGGCAGGTATCGGCACCATGACCTTCTGCGATCCTGAGACTGGTACCTTCGGCGCTCTGGGCCACGGTATCAACGATGTGGATACGGCAAAGCTGATGCCTATGCAGTCTGGGTCCATCCTCTATTCCAAAGTCACCGATGTGCAGAAGGGCGTGAAGGGAACGCCGGGGGAACTCCACGGAGCCTTTCAGACCGACCGTGATCTGGGGGTACTGTGGTCCAACACCTGCAGCGGCGTCTTTGGCCAGATCAGTGATGAGACCATGACTGACGGCATGGAGCCGGTACCAGTGGCGGAACGCAGCCAGGTCCAGGTGGGCCCGGCGGTCATTTTGTCCAATGTGGCCGGCGATCAGGTGGAGGAGTATGAGGTGGAGATCACCCGTATTTTTCCCGAAAAAGAGGGAGATACCCGCAATCTGATGCTGAGAGTCACCGACGCCCGACTGCTGGATACCACCGGCGGCATTGTGCAGGGAATGAGCGGCTCGCCCATCCTCCAGAACGGCAGACTGGTGGGAGCCGTGACCCATGTACTGGTCAATGATCCCACCCAGGGCTACGGCATCCTGGCAGAGCATATGCTGGAGCAGGCGGAAACTGGGAAAACGGAAGTCTGATACGCCTAAAACGCCGGGAGCGGCTCGCCGCTCCCGGCGTCTCTTTTGGAGGAACGGCGGGGGATCTTGCAGAGAAAAGGAGGCCGCTGTCGGATTTCTGCGGAAAAGTCGAACGAAGTCGAAGAGAAATAACCATAAATTACCAGCAAAACCCTTGCGCTTGCTGTCTGATTATGGTAAATTATAGCCAACCGGTAATCAGTCTTGGCCAGGCGGCAAATGTGGAGCAGGAGGAGCCTGCTGGAAAGGGTGTCAATATTGGAACGGAGAATCAAAGTCCTGGTAGCGGATGCAAGCGAAGAATTTCGCCGTATTCTGGTGGAACAGCTGGAAGGGGAAGCGGGCATGCAGGTGGTGGGAGCCACAGGAGATGGAGAAGAGGCGCTTCAGCTTTCAGAGCGTCTGGCGCCGGATGTGCTGGTGATGGATCTGGTGCTGACCCAGATGGATGGGGTGGAGGTCTTGCAGGCGCTGTCCAAGGCCGAAGCCAGACCCCGGGTGCTGGTGCTCTCCGGATTTGCCCGGGGCAGCGTGGCTGAGCTGGCTGCATCCACCGGCGCGGATTACTATATGCTCAAGCCCTGCCGGCTGACGGCGGTGGCCGAGCGGGTCCGCCAGCTGGCCGCCCTTCAGGAGACGGAGGAAGGGGATGACGGCGAAGAGCGGGCCAGACGGCTGGAAAATGTGGTGACGGGAATCATCCATGAGATCGGTGTGCCCGCCCACATCAAGGGTTACCAGTATCTGCGGGAGGCTATTATCATCGCCGTGGGGGATATGGATGTGATCAACGCGGTCACAAAAATTCTCTACCCCGAGGTGGCCAAACGCTTTGGCACCACTGCCTCCCGGGTGGAGCGGGCCATCCGCCACGCCATCGAGGTGGCCTGGGACCGGGGCGATCTGGAGACACTGCAAAAATACTTCGGCTACACGGTCTCCAACGCCAAGGGAAAGCCTACGAATTCGGAATTTATTGCCATGATCGCCGATCGGCTCCAACTGCAGCAGAAGGAGCGGTGAAGGCTGTGATGTGCCCGGCAGACGGGGAACTCCCCGGAGCCGGGCGCGTTTTTCTCTACACAGCCGGACAAAAAAGGAGTATAACATAAGCAGACAGGATGCGCCCCGCTGCCGGGGCGTATCCCCTAGGAGGCGTGACCATCATGCTGGTGCAGCAATTACATTGGGCCAGAACCGAAGAGCGGGACCTGGAGGATCTGGCCATTGAACAGGAACAGCTTGTGGGACTGGATCTGTCCCACTTGGAGTATACCCGGATCCGGTTCTATAAATGCCGTTTTGAGCGGTGCGATTTTTCCAAAGCGGCTTTTTATCAGTCGGAATTTGACGGCTGTGATTTTTCCAACTGCAGCTTTCTGGATACGGTGTGGAACAAGTGCCGGGTGTCCGGGTGCAAGGGAGACGGCGTGAAGATGATCTCCAGCCGCTGGAAGGATTGCTCGGTGACCGACAGCAGCTTTCGCTATGGGAATTTTTCCAAATCCCTGTGGAACCGGGTTAGTCTGACCGGCTGCGATTTGCGGGAGGCTTCCATGGCGGAGGCCCGGGTAAGCGGCCTGGAGCCCCATGGGTCCAACTTTCAGAGGGTGGACTTTTTTCGGACTCCGCTGAAGGGTCTGGATCTGTCCGACTGCCAGATCCAGGGCATTACCGTGTCGGAGAGCCTGCAGGAGCTGCGGGGGCTGAAGATCAACCCAGCACAGGCGGTGGATCTGGCCCCTTTGCTGGGGGTACAACTGCTCTGAGCATTCCGGCTTCGGACAAGATACAGGCATGGAACCGCCCCTGTCCGCATACCTCTGGGACAAGGGGGTGGGGCTATGACCGGATTAGAGCGGCTGGCCGATCTGATCTGGAAGCCGTGGCTGCTGGGCCTGTTTCTGGTGACGGGCCTGTATCTGTCGGTGCGGACCGGTTTTTTTCAGGTAATTCATTGCAGGCTGTGGCTCAGGACCACGGCAGGGGCACTGGGCAAAAAAGCCAGAAAAGGTACCGGGCGGGGGCTGACTCAGCTTCAAGCCATGTCCACCGCTTTGGCGGCCACCATTGGCACAGGCTCCATCGCCGGAGTGGCCACCGCCATCTTTTACGGCGGGCCGGGAGCGGTATTCTGGATGTGGGTATCTGCTTTCCTGGGCATGATGACCGGCTGTGTGGAAAAGATCCTGGCGGTGCGCTACCGGGAAAAGGACGAGAAGGGCTGCTGGCAGGGCGGACCCATGTGCTACATGGAAAAGGGGCTTGGGAGCCCCGCCTTGGCCACCCTGTTTGCCCTGTGCTGTGTGGCCGCCTCCCTGGGGGGCGGCAATATGGTGCAGGCCAACTCCATCTCAGCTGCCCTTCATGCCGGTTTTGGGCTGGACCCGCTGGCAGTGGGCATCGTGGTGGCTCTGCTCACCGGGGCGGTGGTGGTAGGGGGCATTGGCCGCATCGGCAAGGTGAGCGAGACCCTGGTGCCCTGTATGGCCCTCCTCTTTGTGGGCGGCGGGATGGTGGTACTCTGCTGCCATGCCCAGGCCCTGCCCGGGGCGCTGAGGCAGATCGTGGAGGGGGCATTTACCCCCAAGGCGGCCCTGGGGGGCGGCGCGGGCTACTCCATGGCGGCGGCGCTGCGGTACGGTGTGGCCCGAGGGGTATTTACCAATGAGGCGGGCATGGGCTCCTCTTCCATTGCCCACGCCGCCGCCGACACCAGAGAACCGGCGGAGCAGGGGATGTGGGGCATTTTTGAGGTGTTTGTGGCCACCAGTGTGGTGTGCTCCATTACCGCGCTGGTGATCCTTACTACCGGAGTTTATCAACCGGAGGAGGCTTTGGCCGCCATCCAAAAGGGGCAGGTGACGCCGGAGATGCTGGGCGCCCCCCTGTCGGCGGCGGGGTTTTCCACCGTATTCGGTCCCTTTGGGGAAATTTTTGTGTCGGTATGCCTGCTGCTGTTCGCCTTCACCTCCCTCCTGGGGTGCTGCTACTATGGCGAGCGGGGGCTGGCCTACCTGAGCGGCTCCAACCGCTGGCGGTGGATCTACCGGCTGGTATTTTTGTGGGCGCTGGTGTGGGGCAGTGTAGCCGACGTAACAGCGGTGTGGCAGCTGGCGGATATTTTCAACGGGCTCATGGCACTGCCCAACCTGTTCGCCCTGCTGCTGCTGTCCCCGGAGGCTTTGGCCCTGCTGCGGGAGTGGAAAAACAAACAGAGATGAAAAAGCGCACGCTGCTGATGCAGCGTGCGCTTTTTGTAGAAATCTTATTCCGCCGGAGCAGGGGAGGGAGAAGCTTCCCCGGTATCGGTCTCCTCCTGGGGTGCGGGAGTGACGATTGGCGAGGGAGCGGGCTGGGCCGCTCCGTCCAGAGTGATGGTGGAACCATCCAGAATGGAGGAGGTCTCTCCATCGATAGCGGGGGTGTGCTGGATGGTCACCTGGTCGCCCACATTGAGAATGACAGCCAGGGGATTCTGAGCGGCAGAGATGGCGTAGTAGGTGGGATCGCCCTCCAGCTGAATGAAGTAGTAGGAGTTGCCCTCCATGACTGCCGAGCGGATGTCGCTGATCACGCCGGAGACCTCGGTGCGTGGGGTCTCATCCGGGGTGGTGATGCCCTTATTGTTGAGCAGCTTGATATACTCCTGCTCACAGGCCGATACGGTGGAGCCGGTGGCCACCACCTGATACTGGGCCACGTTGACCATGGCGTAGCTCTTCACCAGATTGGTGGCGTCCTTCAGGGGAATGAAATAGGTGGGCTCCCCGGCGATGTTAAGCAGCAGCGGGAAGGTGGCGGTGTACTTCAGGTCCTGGACCACACCTTCCGCGGAGGACATGGCCGCCGCTTCAGTGGCGCCGGGGGCGGAGTAGAACTTGGTCTCCTTGGTACGCTGATTGGACAGCAGGAAGCCCAGGTTGGACTGGTCGGCATTGGCGGAGGTAACGCCGGTGTACATATACACGTCGTCGTTGAGGGCAATATAGTTGGAGCCGCTGGTGGTGATGGTCACGTCCCGCTGGCCGAAGATGGAGTTGATGAAGCCGTTGACCAGGGTGCCATGATAGTCATACTGCTGCATGATCAGCTCAGGGGTAAACACGTTGTCCACCCAGCTGGGGATATCGGCCAGCTCATAGTAGGTGCATTCACCGGTGATGGCGTCCACCAGCACCGCACCCTGGATATCGTCACCGCCGAACAGGCCGATGGTCTTGACAATGCGGGGGGCGATCCAGTAGGGGTGGCCCTCCTCGTCGATCTCAAACTGAGGCGTGCCAAAGATAAAGGTAGGGTAGTTGAAGCGCAGGTGGCGCTCGATGTTGCGGTTAAGGGGCTCAGAGAAGGAGTATTTCATGCCCTCCTCCAGCCGGACCACCGTGGCCTCCTGGGTAACCATGTCCACCATCACATAGGCGGGCAGACCGGTACCTCGATTGGTAAACCATTTGAACAAGTCGGCGTAGGCGATGGGAGCCACACGGACGGGCCGGCCCTGGTAGTTGATCTGGGTGGAGTCAAAGGAATATTCAAACTGACTCACCATATCGCTGAGGGTACCCATCTGGCGGTCGCTGAGGTATTCGGCGGAGGACTCGTCCAGGGTGGGAATCTCGTTGAAGGAGATCTCGGCGATGTCGGTGGCAAAGTTGCCGTCCTCCACGGTGAGCAGATCCCGGTAGGCCCCGGCCCGGAAGATAGGCAGGGAAATGAGGGTGCCCACGATGCCGATGGCGATGAGAACCAGCAGCAGGATGCCGGCCGGCAGACAGCGGGATTTGATGAAGCGCAGGTAGTCCTTGGGCCCACTGCCGTCCCGGATCAGGTCCATGCCGGAGGTGAGAATGGAGGTGACCACAAATACGATACACAACACGGCGATAAAGACATAAAAATCGCCGGACTGGGGATTGATAGGGGGCAGAGCCACATAGAAATAGACCAAGCCGATCAAAATGGTGAGTACAATACAGAGCACCAGTTTTCCGGACTTGCTTTTGGGCCCGTGAGCCTTTTTGGCCGGTTGCTGTTCCATGAACGTTTCTCCTTTAGGCAATTTCGACATTTTTTTCAGTATCAGAAGGGACTGATAAAGGTAGTATAGCCCATAGTGGTGGAAAAGGCAACTGAACAGGCATTAAATTTCCATAAAATGAGTGGAAAAACCTGCCGGAGCAGAGGGAGAAAGGGAGCAAAACTTCGTACAAAATCCCATTGACGACAAACTTTACATTCGATATACTTAGACAGGACATTGTAAAGAAACTGAAAAAGAAATATAAAAAAGAGGAGAAAAAACGTGGGAAACATAAGCATCCTTCTGGGGCTGCTGGGCGGCCTGGCCTTGTTCCTCTACGGTATGCAGATGATGAGTTCCGGCCTGGAGGCCGCAGCTGGCAACCGTATGAAGCGCATCCTTGAGCGACTGACTTCCAACCGTTTCCTTGGCGTCCTGGTGGGCGCGGTGATCACTGCGGTGATCCAATCTTCTTCCGCCACAACAGTCATGGTGGTGGGCTTCGTTAACTCCGGCATGATGACCCTGCGGCAGGCCGTGTGGATCATTATGGGTGCCAATATCGGTACCACCATTACCGGCCAGCTCATCGCCCTGGACGTGGGCGCCATGGCACCCCTGTTTGCCTTTGTGGGTGTGGCCATGGTGGTGTTCCTGAAGAAACCCCAGATCCACCACTACGGCAACATCCTGGCCGGTCTGGGCGTACTCTTCATCGGCATGGAGATGATGAGCTCCTCCATGGAGCCCCTGCAGGAGTGGCCCGCCTTCGTGGATGTGGTCAGCACCTTCTCCAATCCCCTGATCGGTATTCTGGTGGGCACCCTCTTCACCGCCCTCATCCAGTCCTCCTCTGCTTCGGTGGGTATTCTGCAGGCCCTGGCGGTCAGCGGTGTGATTGGTCTGGACAGCGCGGTATTCGTCCTGTTCGGGCAGAACATCGGCACCTGCATCACCGCCGTGCTGGCCTCCATCGGCACCAGCCGCAACGCCAAGCGCACCACGGTGATCCACCTGATGTTCAATGTGTTTGGCACCATACTCTTTACCGCCGTCTGCATTCTTACCCCCCTGACCGATTTTATGGTGAGTCTGACCCCCAACTATCCGGCGGCCCAGATCGCCAATATGCACACACTCTTTAACGTTGTCACCACCATTCTGCTGTTGCCCCTCGGCAACGGGCTGGTGAAGCTGGCCATGTTCATCCTGCCCGACCGGAGTGAGAGCGGCGAGGAGGGAATGCACCTGGCCTATCTGGTGCCCAACCCCACCCACACCAAGCAGGAGCACCCCATCGGCTTCTCCGCCATGTATATCACCCAGCTGCGGCAGGAGCTGAACCGGATGCTGGGGATGGCCCGGGAAAACATCGCCACCTGCTTCCAGGCGGTGCTGGATGTGGACCCCAAGAAAATGGAAGGTGCCGAGGCCACCGAGGACTATCTGGACTACCTGAATAAGGAGATCTCCCAGTATATCTCCCAGGTTATCGTCCATGAGACCAACGAGCAGGATTCCACCGCCGTCAGCGCCTACTTCAAGATCACCGGCAACATTGAGCGCATCGGCGACCATGCCATGAACATCTGCGAGTATACCCAGATGATGCATGATAAGAACATCCAATTCTCTCCCGAGGCCCGGGAAGAGATTAAGCGGATGGAGCAGGTCAGCCTGGAGGCCCTGGATCTCCTGGGACAGGAGGTTACCGATCCCACTAAGTGGCTGACCAAGGTGTCCGCCCTGGAGCAGCGGATGGACGACATGACTGAGGAATACCGCCGCAACCAGCTCAAGCGGATGCGGAAGGGTTCTTGCTCCGACGAGGCCTGCATCATCTTCTCCGAGCTGCTCACCGACTTTGAGCGGATTGGCGATCACGCCCTGAACATTGCTCAGGAGCGGGCCTCCATTTCCTCCGACGCCACCGGCGTTTAAACCAAACCAAAACTCCCCCCGGTTCAACCTTTGAGCTGAACCGGGGGGAGTTTGTTTTATTAAGATAGTGGGGTGCGAAGAACCCTGCGGCTGGCGCCAAGAGCCAGAAAGAGGGTAAGCAGCTCTGTGACCGGGAAAGCCAGCCAGATCCCGGTGACGCCCAGCAGCCATGCCAGCAAAAGTACCAGCGCGGCAATGCCTACACCGCCCCGGAACAGGGACAGGAGAAAGGAGGCACGGGGCTGCTCCACAGCACCCAGGAAGGAGGCGGCAATGATGTTGGGCCCGGCAAAGAGAAAGCCCCAGAAATAGATCCGCAGCCCGCTTACTGCCAGCCGGGCCAGTTCCGGGTCGCCATCCCGGTTGAACAGGGATGCCAGGGGTTCGGCCCCGAATTGAGCGATGAGGGCCAAGGCCAGACCCACCAGACAGGAGACCAGCAGGGCCAGACGGCAAAGCTGACGGACGGTGTGATGGTCTCCCCGACCGTAGGACTGACTGATGAGAGGCTGGGCCCCCTGGGACAGGCCGGTAAACAGAGCCAGAGCCATGAGCGCCAGATTGGCCACCACGCCGTAGGCTGCCACCCCAACCGTACCGGCAGCCCGGAGCATCAGGGCGTTATAGAGAGCCAGCACCATGCAGGAGGTAAACTCATTGAGAAAGGCGGCGCTGCCCAGGCCTGCCACGTCGGCCAGGGACCGGGCCGGGTTGGCGGGCCGGCTCAGCCGGTACTGATTCCGACCAGTGAGGCTGTGGAGAGAGGAGAGACACAGCCCGATTACCGGAGCGGTGCCGGTGGCCAGAGCTGCCCCGAAAATACCCATATTTAAAGGATAGAGGAAGAGGTAGTCCAGGGCGATGTTGGCCAGACTGCCGGTGAGCATGGCGGTCATGGCCAGCTTGGGATTGCCGTCATTGCGGACAAAGCACACCATCACATGGTTAAGCAGAAAACAGGGAGAGAAGAGGAGTACCGTGCGCAGATAGACAGTGCACAGAGGCAGTGTGTCGGTATTAGCCCCCAGCAGCAGAGCGATGGGCCGGGCACAGAAGGCTCCCAGCAGAGCCAGGATGATCCCCAGCCCCAGCCCGGTGAGCAGGGACAAGGTAAAGGTGCGGTTGGCCCGATCTTTATCCCCCTGATACCGGCAGATGGAGTAGCGGGTGGCGCCCCCGATACCCAGCAGGATGCCCAGTCCGTTGATGAGCCCGAAAATGGGAATAGCCAGATTGAGGGCCGCCAGCCCGTCGGAGCCCAGCCGGTTGGCCACAAAAAAGGTGTCCGCCATAATGTAGCCGGACAGCCCAAGGGCTCCCAGCATATTTAAGGAGATGTACTTGAAAAAGGTCCGCCGCATATTCCGTCCTCCTGCGTGCAAATGAAAAACGTGCCTGAGTATATTCCTTCAAAGACCTACGGAATATACTCAGGCACGTTGCCTCGCCCATCCGGTGACGGGCGTCATGCACATGGTTTACTTGTGGATAAGAGCATACCAGAAGAGCGGAATCCTGTCAAGCTTGGGAAAGGTTACTGGGACAGCTTTTCCCGCAGCACCTGGTTGACCACCGCCGGGGCGGCCTGGCCCTTGAGCTGCCGCATGACCTGGCCCACCAGGAAGCCGAAGGCCTTCTCCTTGCCGGATTTGAAGTCCTCCACCGACTTCTGGTTGGCGGCCAGCACCTGTTCCACCACGGCGGTCACCAGCCCGGCGTCGGACACCTGGGCCAGACCATGTTCCTTAATATAAGCATCCACGTCGCCGTTGTCGGCAAAGACCGCTTCAAAGACCTTGACGGCGGTGTTGCGGTTGAGCTTGCCATCTTGAACCAGAGCGATGAGCTTGGCCAGAGTGGCGGGGGTTAGCTTCATGTCCTTGGCCTCCAGGCCGTGGGCGGACAGTTGGCCCATAACCTGACCCATGACCCAGTTGGAGGCCTGCTTGGCATCGGCTCCCAGGGCAACTACTTCTTCAAAAAAGTCAGCCAGAGCCTTCTGGGAGGTGAGCATCTCAGCGTCGTAGGCGGGCAGTCCCCAGTCGGCCTGATAGCGGGCCCGCTTGGCCTCGGCCAGCTCGGGCTGGGCGGCCCGGAGTCCTTCGATATATTTGTCGGACAGCTCCAGCGGCGGAATGTCCGGCTCGGGGAAGTAACGGTAATCCTGGGCGTTCTCCTTGGAGCGCATAGCGTAAGTGGCGTCCTTGTTCTCGTCCCAGCGGCGGGTCTCCTGGACCACCCGCTTGCCTTCCTCAATGAGCTCGATCTGCCGCCGGGCCTCGTAGGCGATGGCCCGGGAGATGGCCTTGAAGGAGTTCAGGTTCTTCATCTCGGTGCGGGTGCCGAACTCTGTGGACCCGGCGGGACGCACCGACAGGTTCACGTCGCACCGCAGGGAGCCCTCCTGCATCTTGCAGTCGGACACACCCAGGTATTGCAGGGTGGAGCGCAGCTTCTCCAGGTAGGCGATGACCTCCTCAGCCGAGCGAAAGTCGGGCTCGGTGACAATCTCAATGAGGGGCACGCCGCAGCGGTTGTAGTCCGCCCGGGTCTGGTCCAGCCAGGGGTCGTGGACCAGCTTGCCCGCGTCCTCTTCCATGTGTAGCTCGTGGATGCGGATGGTCTTGCCTTCCCCGATGTCCACTTTGCCGTCGTGGCAGATGGGCAGGTAGAGCTGGGAGATCTGGTAGGCCTTGGGCAGGTCGGGGTAGAAGTAGTTCTTCCGGTCAAACCGGCTGAAACGGCTGATCTCACAGTTCAGAGCCAGACCGGCCTTTACCGCAAACTCCAGTACCTTTTCGTTGAGCACCGGCAGTGTGCCCGGCATACCGGTACACACCGGGCAGCAGTGGGTGTTGGGCGCGCCGCCGAATTGGGTGGTGCAGGAGCAAAAGATCTTGGTCTTGGTGGCCAGCTCCACATGGGTCTCCAGACCGATCACGGTTTCCCAAGTCATTGGGCGTCACCTCCTTTGGGGCTTTTCTTGTGCCAGCCGGTGTCCAGCTGGAAGGCGTGGGCGGCGTTGAGCACCCCGCCGTCGCCCAGGGCGGGACCGATGAGCTGGGCGCCGATGGGCATACCCTTGCCGTCAAAGCCGCAGGGCATGGACAGGGCGGGCAGGCCCGCCAGGTTCACCGACACGGTGTAGATGTCGCTGAGGTACATCTTCAGCGGGTCGGTGAGGCTCTCCCCCAGCTTGGGAGCGGTGGTGGGGGCCACCGGTGTGAGCAGCAGATCGTATTTGGCAAAGGCCTCGTCGAAGGCCTTCTTGATGAGGGCCTTTACTTGAAGGGCCTTTTTGTAGTAGGCGTCGTAGTAGCCGGAGGACAGCACGAAGGTGCCCAGCAGGATGCGCCGCTTCACCTCGGAGCCGAAGCCCTGGGTGCGGGTCTTGCAGTAGAGGTCGGTGAGATCCCCGTAGTCCTCAGCCCGCCATCCGTACTTGACTCCGTCGAACCGGGACAGGTTGGAGCTGGCCTCGGCGCAGGCGATGATATAGTAGGTGGGCACCACATACTCCATCACCGGCAGGGCAAATTCTTCCACCTGGGCCCCACGGGCTTTCAATACCTCGGCGGCGGCCAGCACGGCGGAACGCACCTCACTATCCAGACCCTGGCCGAAGCAGTCTGCCGGCAGGCCGATTTTTTTGCCCCGCAGGTCGCCGGTGAGGGAGGAGAGCAGCCCACCGGCGGGGGCGTCCAGGCTGGTGCCGTCCCGGGGGTCCCTGCCCTGGATCAGGTCCAGCACCGCCGCGCAGTCGGCGGCGGACTTGGCGATGGGGCCCATCTGATCCAGGGAGGAGGCGTAGGCGATGAGGCCGTACCGGGACACGGTGCCATAGGTGGGCTTCATGCCGGTGACGCCGCAGTAGGCGGCGGGCTGGCGGATGGAGCCACCGGTGTCCGAGCCGATGGCGTACCACACCTCACCAGCTGCCACGGCGGCGGCAGCACCGCCGGAGGAGCCACCAGCCGCCCGGGTCAGATCCCAGGGATTTTTTACCGGGCCGCAGTGGGAGGTCTCAGAGGTGGAGCCCATGGCGAACTCATCCATGTTCAGCTTGCCCATGGACACCGCTCCGGCGGCGGAGAGCCGCTCCACCACAGTGGCGTCATAGCAGGGGACGAAGCCCTCCAGGATCTTGGAGGCGCAGGTGGTGGCCACGCCTTTGGTGCAGATGTTGTCCTTGTAGGCCATGGGCACCCCGGACAGAGGGGAGGCAGACAGGTCGGCCGCCGGGAAGACGGGGCCGTCCACCGTGACAAAGGCGTTGTTGTCCGGTTGGGCGGCGTGAATACGGGAGAGGGCGGCCTCCACCGCCTCCTGCTGGGTCACCTCGCCGGTGCGGAGCTTTTGGGCCAGCTCCAGGGCAGTCAGTTCATACAGTTCCATGTGTGCCACCTCACTCTACCGCCTTGGGGACCAGGAAGGTCTCGCCGTCCCCGGCGGGAGACCCGGCCAGCAGGGTCTCCCGGTCGTAGGACGGGACCACCTCGTCGGCGCGCAACACGTTTTTCAGGGGGAAAATGTGGCTCAGGGGCTCCACATCGGTGGTATCCAGGGTGTTGAGTACATCCATATAGGCCACGATGCGTTCCAGTTCCGCAGTCATGGCGGTTTTCTCCTCCGCCGGCAGCTGGAGCCGGGAGAGCTGGGAGATATAGTCGACCATATCTTCGGTGATTTTCATGTTCAATCCTCCTTACGGTTCCAGTCGGGTGCGGTCTCTGGGGAACAGACAGGCCCGGCGGACGTTGTCCAGGCCGCACAGCTGCATGGTCAGCCGCTCCAGGCCGATGCCCAGTCCGCCGTGGGGCGGCATACCGTACTTGTGGATCATGAGGTAGCTTTCAAACTCCGCCGCTTCCATGCCCCGAGCCTCCATCTTGGCCACCTGGGCGGCGTAGTCGTGGATACGTTGACCGCCGGTGGTTACCTCCAGACCCCGGAACAGCAGGTCGAAGGACAGGGTGAAGCGGGGATCATCAGGGTCGTCCATGGCGTAGAAGGGCCGCTTCTTGCTGGGGTAGTGGGTGACGAACACAAAATCGCTGCCCCACTCCTCCATGGCGTACTTGCCGATGGCGTGCTCCTCCTCCGGCTCCAGATCGAAGGGGTCCCGGATCTGATAGCCGTATTTTTCAGCCGCCAACCGCTTGATCTCGTCAAAGCGGACGGCTGGAATTTGGGAGGCGTCGGGCAGCTTCACCCCCAGCAGGGCCAGCTCGGCGGAATACTCCTGTTTCAGCAGCTCCATCAGGTGCTGAAGGAAGCCCTGCTCCATCTCCATGATCTCGGTGAAGGACTGGATATAGCCCATCTCGAAGTCCAGAGAGGTGTACTCGTTCAGGTGCCGCTGGGTGGAGTGCTTCTCCGCCCGGAACACAGGGGCCACCTCGTACACCCGCTCGAAGGCCCCCACCATGGTTTGCTTGTAGAACTGGGGAGACTGGGCCAGGAAAGCCTTTTTGCCAAAGTAGTCCAGACGGAAGATGTTGGACCCGCCCTCGGCACCGGCGTGGACGATCTTGGGAGTGTGGACCTCGGTAAAGCCCTCCCCCTGGAGGTAGTCCCGGAAGGCCCGGCCGATGGCGGCCTGGATGCGGAACACCGCCCGTTCCTTGGGGGCTCTCAGCACCACCGGCCGCAGACCCAGCTCGGTGTCCAGGTTCAGATCCAGCTTTTTCTTGGAAAGAGGCACCGGCAGGGGAGCGGCGGGGCGGGACAGGACGGTGAGGCTGGCGTCGGTCAGCTCTTTCCCGCCGGGAGCCCGGGGTTCGATGCGCCACATACCGGCGGCGGTGACGGCGCACTCCTCGGTGGCCCCGTCCAGGGCGTCCTTTTGGGTGCAGACACACTGGACCAGACCGGTGCGGGTGCGCAGGGTGACGAAGGTGATGCCGCCCATGTCCCGCAGGGCGTGGACCGCGCCGTGGATGGTGACGGGCTGGTTATTCCGGCCCTCCACCGCTTTGTCGATTTGTTTTGCCAGGAATACCATACCGTTCACAACCTTTCTTGTTTGAAAAAAATAAAAAAAGTCCCGAAGTCGATCAAAACGACTTCGGGACGGAAAAACTCCGCGGTACCACCCGTAGTTGCCCCATCACCCTTGATGGAGCCACTTGGAACTCTTAACGCGAGTAATACGGACGAACCTACCTCCCAAACGGGGCTCGGCACGCCAGCTCAAAAGTGTTGCGCCATCCCATCCTGCCGGACCGGGCTTTCAGTCGGTGACCCGGATTCTCTGTCGGCTCTCACGGGCGGCGGTCTTTGTCGCAGCCTTTATGGGCGTAGTATATGCGCTTTTGCGTGGAAAAGCAACTGTGAATTTTGACAAAATCTGCCCTAGGCAAGGAGGGCGGCCCTATGTTACAATGGGGAAAATCCTCGAAGAAAGGGGGCGGAGGACACGAAAAACTGGGATGAGCTCTATGCCGAATGTATGGACTGCCGCAAGTGCTCCCTGGCCGATACCCGGCACAACGTGGTCTTTGGCGAGGGCGCCCGGGACGCGGAGGTCATGTTCATCGGCGAGGGTCCCGGTGAGCAGGAGGACCTGACCGGACGGCCCTTTGTGGGTCGGGCGGGCCAGCTGCTGGACGATATGCTGGAGATGATCGACCTGCGCCGGGAGAAGGTGTTTATCGGCAATATGGTCAAGTGCCGTCCGCCGGGAAACCGGGACCCGCTGAACATTGAGCAGGAGGCCTGCATCGGTTACCTGCGCAATCAGGTGGCCCTGATCCGGCCCAAAATCATCGTCTGCCTGGGGCGCATCGCCGCCATTCGGCTGATGAAAGACGACTTCAAGATCACCCGGGAGCACGGACAGTGGATGGAGAAGGCCGGGGTGTGGATGATGGCCATGTTCCACCCTTCCGCTCTGCTGCGAGACCCCTCTAAACGGCCTGAAAGCTTTGTGGATCTAAAGACCCTCCAGGCCAAGATCCGGGAGATCTGCAACCATACCTACGACTGAAGAACGGGACCTGCCTGAGGCAGGTCCCAATTTTTTATTCGTTTTTTATCACAGAAGGCAAAGGGAGCGTTATGGTTCACTCCGCCTCCGGCACATATTCCAGAATATCCCCGGGCTGGCAGTCCAGGGCCTTGCAGATGGCCTCCAGGGTGGTAAAGCGGACTGCCCGGGCGTGATTGTTTTTCAAAATGGACAGGTTGGCCAGGGTGACATCCACCTTGGCGGACAGCTCATTGAGGCTCATCTTCCGCTTGGCCATCATCACATCCAGATTCACAACGATGGGCATGGGAACACCTCCTCAGATGGTCAGATCGTTTTCCGCCTTCATCTCCGCCGCCTGGCGGAAGAGGGCGGATATGACCAGACAGAGCAGCCCGGCCAGAAAGAAGAGCGGAACAAAGAGTGTATTATAGCTGAACAGAGGCGCGATGGATTGGGCATAGCAGATCCTCCAGATCACACGCACCAGGGCGGCCCCGGAAATCAGAAAGCAGAGGACCGCCGACCCCAAAAGGCTTTTGGCATTTTCCAGGCAGAAGGGAGTACCTTTGAGGACAGTGCCCAGCACCCGGCGGCCCTGCCACAGGATGGCCGCTGTACAGGCGCCGCAGAAGAGCAGAAAACCAGACAGAACATCCGCCTGGATGCCGTTGCGCCCCCACATGGACCAGCCGCCGATGAGCAGCATATGCAGGGTATCGTCGATGTCATAGTCCCACCACGCCGTGAGCCCCTGCTGTGAGCCGATGTGTACCAGCCCGGGCACCATGATAAGTGCAATGAGGTTGCATACAAAAGTGATGGTAACCAGTATTGTCAGCACATGGGCCAGTTTCTGCACGCCGGTTCTCTCCATAATCACGCCTCCTTTGGCATCACTGTACCACGGAACACATTGCTTGTAAATGCGTTTTTATCGTTTTTCAATATAACGACGGGGCTTGTAACGTTTTGCGGAGCAAAAACGTGTATCCTATAGGAACAGAGAAAGGAGAGTGGGCTATGGATCGGGAGGAAGCCGCCCGGCTGGTGGAGCGGTATAGTACAGCGGTGTACCGGCTGGCCTACGCCCGGACGGGCAGCAAGGAGGACGCGGAGGACATTACCCAGGAGACCTTCCTACGGCTGGTGTGGGCGGCCCCTGTTTTTCGGGACGGGGAGCATTGCAAGGACTGGCTGCTGCGGGTGGCTGCCAACTGCGCGGGGGACCTGCACCGCTCCTCCTGGCGTCGGCGGTCGGTGCCCCTGGAGGAGGCGGGGCAGGTGGCCGCGCCGGAGCTGCCGGAGGAGCAGGGCATGGAGGCGGCCATTCTGGCGCTGCCGGAGGACTACCGGGTGGTGGTCCATCTCTATTACTACGAGGAGTTAAGTACCGCGGAGATCGCCAAGGTGCTGGGCAAGCGGGAGGGGACCTCCGTACCCGCCTGAGCCGGGCGCGGGCTATGCTGCGGGAGGACTTACAGGAGGGAGAAACGCCATGCTGAAGCAGGATTATCAGACCTGGATGGACCAGGTAGAGCCGGATCAGGACTTTCAGGCCCGGCTGACGGAGGCCATGACATCAGAGCCGGTAAAAACCCCTAGACATACGTTCCGGGTGCTTGTGGCGGCGGCGGTGATGTGCGGTGCGCTTGTGGTGTCGGCGTTGGCGCTGTCCCCCGACCTGCGGCAGACCCTCAGCGGGATACTGGAGGGATACACCCCCCACAGCCAGACAGTGGAGGGGGTATCGGTTACTGACCAAGGGGTGAAGGTGGAAATAGTGGCCGCCCTCACCGACGCCGCCGGTGGCACCGCCTATCTGGAGGTCACCGACCTGGAGGGAGACCGGATCGGACCGGATACCACCCTGGCCGGCGGGGAAGAACCCCTGGCCTACGACAGCGAGAGCAGCACTGCCCTGTATGCCTGGGAACTGGACCGGGGGGGCCTTTGGGAGGACGGCACGGTGGAGGTGTCGCTGTCTGGGTTCTGGCCGGGCCAGGTGCGGCAGGGCGGCATTGAGCTGCCATGGGAAGAATTTGCCTCCTTTGAGACGCTGGCTTCCACCGCTGTGACTGGCGCAGACGGGACCGCCCTTACCGCTCTGGTACCAGAGCAGACCCATATGGCCCTGGAGGGCACCGACGATGTGTGGATCTCCTCAGTGGGCTATGATCGGGGCGGGCACTTCCACATCCAGTTCGGCCTGTCGGAGGCTGTGACCCATCTGGAGGAGGCGGAAATCCTGCCCGCCGACCTAACGGACATCCACTATGTGGTGCTGGAGGGTGGACGGTATATCGATTGGTACTGGAAGGAGAGCGGGGAGCTGGCCCTGGAGGAACTGCCGGAGATGATTTCTGCCTCCTACTGGACCGGGACGGCCATCTAGGATGACTGGACCCTTCGCTTTGAGCCGGAGTTGCTGCCCCAGCGCACGGTGGCCCTGAACCAAAGTCGGGAGGGCCTGCGCCTGGAGCAGGTGGAGCTGACCGCCATGTCCCTCAGCCTGCGGGTGGGCTTTGAGCACCCGGAGCTGGGCGTGGACGGCGGGGCCTGCCTGGGTACCCGTTCCATGCTGCTCCAGCTAAAGAACGGCGAACAGGTGGCCCTGGCCTTTGACCAGCGGTATCAGCTGTTCCAGAGCGAGGATGGCAGCCTGCACACCATTCTGGATCAGACCAGCCCCGGTGGGGAGCGGTATGGCGCCCTCTATGTCTGGACCTTACCGGAGGCTATCGAACCTGATCTGGTGGAGGGCTTGTGGTTGGGCGAGACGTATCTCCCGCTGCGTGAGGCTTGATTGGGACGTAAAAACCATCAGGCCCCGCCGTATTTTACGGTGGGGCCTGATGGTTTTTCTTGCATTGATGTTGTATTTCTAGTATAATATGCTGGATTATGGAGGCGGTGGATGCCGCCAGGATATGATACGAGGAAGTGCAGTCAATGAAGTACGATTTTGCTGCCATCGAGCCCAAGTGGCAGAAAAAATGGGCAGAGGAAAAAACCTTCCACTGTGAAAACCACAGTGATAAACCCAAGTTTTACGGCCTGGTGGAGTTCCCCTATCCCTCCGGACAGGGTCTGCACGTAGGCCACACCCGCCCCTATACCGCCATGGACGTGGTGGCCCGCAAGCGCCGTATGGACGGCTACAATGTGCTGTTCCCCATGGGCTATGACGCCTTCGGCCTGCCCACCGAGAACTACGCCATCAAGAACCACATTCACCCCGCCAAGGTGACCCACGACAACATCGAGAACTTCACCAAGCAGCTGCATATGCTGGGCTACTCCTTCGACTGGGACCGGGTCATCAACACCACTGATCCCAGCTATTACAAGTGGACTCAGTGGATCTTCCTGCAGCTCTGGAAGCACGGCCTGGCCTACAAGACCACTATGCCCGTGAACTGGTGTACCTCCTGCAAGTGCGTGCTGGCCAACGAGGAGGTTGTGGACGGCGTGTGTGAGCGCTGCGGCGCCCCCGTGGTCCGCAAGGAGAAGAGCCAGTGGATGCTCAAGATCACCGAGTATGCCCAGCGCCTCATCGATGACCTGGACGACCTGGACTTCATCGAGCGGGTCAAGACCCAGCAGAAGAACTGGATCGGCCGCTCCACCGGCGCCGAGGTCACCTTCAAGGCCACCACTGGCGAGGACATCGTGGTGTTCACCACCCGACCCGACACTCTGTTCGGCGCCACTTATATGGTCCTCTCTCCCGAGCACGCCCTGGTGAAGGGCTGGCTGGAGAGCGGCAAGCTGGCCAACGCCGACGATGTGCGTGCCTATCAGGCCGCCGCCGCCTCCAAGTCCGATCTGGAGCGCACCGAGCTGAACAAGGAAAAGACCGGCGTGTGTCTGGACGGCGTGAAGGGCATCAACCCGGTCAATGGCAAGGAGATCCCCATCTTTATCTCCGACTATGTGCTCTCCACCTACGGCACCGGCGCCATCATGGCCGTGCCCGCCCACGACGACCGCGACTGGGAGTTTGCCAAGAAGTTCGGCTGTGAGATCATCGAGGTGGTCTCCGGCGGCGAGGACGTGCAGAAGGCTGCCTTCACCGCCAAGGACGAGACCGGTATCCTGGTCAACTCCGAGTTCCTCAACGGTCTGACCGTAAAGGACGCCATCCCTGTCATCACCAAGTGGCTGGAGGAGAAGGGCATCGGCGAGGCCAAGGTCAACTACAAGCTGCGTGACTGGGTGTTCTCCCGTCAGCGTTACTGGGGCGAGCCCATCCCCATGGTGTACTGTGAGAAGTGTGGCTGGCAGCCCATTTCCGAGGACCAGCTGCCCCTGCTGCTTCCCGACGTGGACTCCTACGAGCCCACCGACGACGGCGAGTCCCCCATCTCCAAGATGACCGACTGGGTCAACACCACCTGCCCCCACTGTGGCGGCCCCGCCAAGCGGGAGACCGATACCATGCCCCAGTGGGCCGGTTCCTCCTGGTACTTCCTGCGCTATATGGACCCCCACAACGACAAGGCCCTGGCCTCCAAGGAGGCTCTGGAGTACTGGAGCCCTGTGGACTGGTACAACGGCGGCATGGAGCACACCACCCTGCACCTGCTGTACAGCCGGTTCTGGCATAAGTTCCTCTACGACATCGGCGTGGTGCCCACCAAGGAGCCCTACCAGAAGCGCACCTCCCACGGCATGATCCTGGGCGAGGGCGGCGAGAAGATGTCCAAGAGCCGCGGCAACGTGGTCAACCCCAACGACGTGATGGCTCAGTACGGCGCCGACACCATGCGCACCTATATCATGTTCATCGGCGACTTTGAGAAGGCTGCCTCCTGGAGCGACAACGCCGTTAAGGGCTGTAAGCGCTTCCTGGACCGTGTGTGGAACCTGTCCGAGAATCTGACCGATTCCATGGATTACTCCGCCGCCAATGAGAGCGCTGTCCACAAGACCATCAAGAAGGTGGCCGACGACATCGAGGCCATGAAGTTCAATACCGCCATTGCCGCCCTGATGGCTCTGGTCAACGACTTCTATGCCAACGGCTGCTCCAAGGGCGAGTACAAGACTCTGCTGCTGCTGCTCTCCCCCTTCGCTCCCCATATGGTGGAGGAGCTGTGGGAGACCCTGGGATTCAATGCCGACGGTATGGCCTGCCAGCAGGCCTGGCCCTCCTACGACGAGAGCAAGACCGTGGCCGCCGAGGTGCAGATGGCCGTTCAGGTGTGCGGCAAGCTGCGCGCCACCGTCACCGTCCCCATGGACAGCGACGAGGCTACCGTGGTGGCTGCCGCTCTGGCCGATCCCAAGGTGCAGAAGTTTACTGAGGGCAAGAACCTGGTCAAGACCATCCTGGTACCCAACAAGCTGGTCAACCTGATTGCCAAATGAGCATTAAAGGCGTGCATCATGTCTCCCTGAAAGCCCAGGGAGCGGAAGAATTCCAGCGGGTTCTGGATTTCTATCAGCAGGTGCTGGACTGCCCCCTGATCCGCCATTGGGGCCAGGGGGACAGCCAGGGCGCCATGCTGGATCTGGGTAATACCATTCTGGAAGTTACCTCCAATGGTATGGAGCGCTGTAAGGGCCTCTTTGCCCACTTGGCTTTTGCCACAGACGATGTGGACGGTATGGTGGAGCGGCTGCGGGCCGCAGGATGCCCGGTGCTGGTCCAGCCGGTGGATAAAAATCTGGGCGGGAACTACCCCATCCGCATCGCTTTTTGTGCCGGTCCCATTGGGGAAGAGCTGGAATTTTTCCAGGAACTGACCCAGGAAAAAAGAAAGGAATAAATCTGCACTTGACATTTGCTTGCGAATAGCATACAATGATTCTGTTAAAGCCATATCTATGTGTGGCCCTTTGGCGGTGGAACCCCGCCGCTTCGGAGGGAGGGGAAGTCAATGTCGGAAGTCCATGTGAAGGACGGCGAGTCCTTGGAGAATGCGCTGAAGCGTTTCAAGCGCAGCTGTGCCAAGTCTGGCGTTCTGGCCGAGGTTCGCAAGCGTGAGCACTACGAGAGCCCGAGCGTCAAGCGGCGCAAGAAGTCTGAGGCCGCCCGCAAGAACCGCAAGAAGTATTACTAATCCTACAGATTACAGGACCCCGCGCCTATGGCGCGGGGTCCTGTTGTATCTTTGCCTATCCTGCCAGAATATCCTCCAGCACATCCTCAATTTGTGGATAGGACAGCACCGCCTGCCGGATGCCCAGTCCCCGGGCCACCTGCAATTTTTTGCGGATGGACCCGGCGTCGTCAAAGAGAACGAAATGAGCGCCGTTCTCCCGGGACATATAAGTAAAGTAGTGGGCGCACAACTCAGTAGAGAAAAAGATGGAGGGACTGCGTTCGTCCATCAGCCGGCGCAGCTCCTCCTGGCTGAGAGGTTGCCCCTGACCGGAGGGGGAGGGGAGGTAGAAGTCCTCTGCCACCCGCTCTATGGCCAGGGCCACCCGGTCCTGGCCATACCGCTGCGCCGCCTCCGCCAGCCGCTGGGCCAGAGAGCCGCCGGACAGGGCGGAGGAGATGAGCACTTTGGCGCTGTCGGCATAGCCGCCGTAGGTCTCGGTCACATAGAGAGGCCAGCCCCGCTTTTGGGTGAGACCGGCCAGGGTACGGACGATTTCCGCCAGCAGGGGCATGGGACGGCCCTCAAAGTCACATAAGATGCCGTCATACCCCCGGGCGGAGCACTCCCGCAGAACCTCTTGACAGAAGGGCCCGGCCTCACCCCGGCCGTCAAAGCCCACGCAGTCCAGCGCCATGAGGCCGCCCCGGACGGATATGGGCATATTGGCCCGGAAGAGATGGGGGCCGCCCCCCACCCGATAGGCCGCATGGGCCACGGGAAGGCCAAACCGCAGAGCCGCCCGGCTGTGGGCGGGGGGTGCGGTGAGAATCAATGTGGAATTCAGCTGCATATCAGCTACCCCCTTGTCCAAGTTGTAAGAAGCGTGTATAATCAGCTTGTCGAAAAGGCTTTCCGACAAGCTGAAGCACGTTTTGAAACTTGAGCCAAGTTTCAAAACGTGTTTGATCGAACGCGAAAGACAACCCTGACGGTTTATCTCTGCGCCAAGTGCCGCCTTGCGGCGGTTGCGCTCCGAATCGCCCTGCGGGGCAGTCTTTCACACTATCTTTCCCTCAGAATCCTTTGCTCTGGAGGTTCTTTTCGATAGCCTGTACCATCCTATGCTGACCAGACAGCAAATAGACGAGGTGAAACCATGCTGACGGCCCACTGGTCAGGAAAGACCATTTACGACATCGATCCCGCCGCGCTGGCCGGGCGGGGTATCCGCCTGCTGCTGGCCGATCTGGACAATACCCTGGTGCCCTACGGGGTGCCGGAACCTACCCAGGCGGTGCGAGACTGGACGGCGGAACTTCAGAATCAGGGAATCACCCTGTTTGTGCTGTCCAACAACCGGCATCCCCAGCGGCCCGAGCGGTTCTGTAAGGCCCTGGGCGTTCCCTACATCGGCCACGCCGGGAAGCCCAAGCCGGGCTCCTTTATCAAGGCCATGGAGCAGATGGGCTGCACCCCGGAGCAGACCGCCATTGTGGGGGATCAGATCTTTACCGATATTCTGGGCGGCAGCCGGGCTGGTGTGACCACGCTGCTGGTGGAGCCTATCCGGCTGGCGGGTAATCCGGGGCGTTACCTGCGGTACGCCGCCGAGTGGCCCTTCCGCGCCCTGACAAAAAGGAGAGCAAAACCATTATGAGCGCTATCTTCGGACCGGCAGGTAATGCCGAGTCCTTTCCCTATAAATCCTCGGTGGACGCTCCCCGCTGGCTGGCGGGGCTGGGGCTGGACTGCTACGAGTACCAGTGCGGCAAGGGCGTCAACGTAGGGGAAGCCACGGCCAGAAAGGTGGGGGAGGCGGCCAGGGAGGCGGGCATTGCCCTATCCCTCCACGCTCCCTATTTCATCAATCTGGCCAATCCCGATCCCGACAGCCTGCAAAAGACCATCGGCTATATCACAGCGGCCTGCCAGGCGGCAGACTGGATGGGCGCCACCCGGGTGGTCATCCACTCGGGCGCCCTGATGAAGCGCACCCGGCGGGAGGCCCAGGACATCGCCCTGCACTCCCTGAAAGAGGTGGTCACCGCCTGCGACGCTGCCGGGTTTGGACACATCACCCTCTGCCCCGAGACCATGGGCAAGATCAACCAGCTGGGGAACCTGGACGAGGTTTTGGAGCTGTGTACTCTGGATGAGCGGCTTACCCCCTGCGTGGACTTCGGCCACCTGTACGCCCGTACTCTGGGAGAGCTGGAGGGCCATGAGGCCTGCGTGAAAATGCTGGACCGCATCAAAGAGGTGCTGGGAGAGGAACGGGCCTCCCGTTTCCACAGCCACTTCTCCAAGATCCAGTTCACCCCCAACGGGGGAGAGAAGATGCACCTGACCTTCGATCAGGCGGACTTCGGGCCCGACCCGGAGCCTCTGATGACCGAGGTGGCCCGCCGGGGCTGGAGCCCTACTTTTATCTGCGAAAGTGCGGGTACCCAGGCGGAGGATGCGCTGACTATGAAGAAGCTGTACCAAGGCAGTCTGACCTGAACTTTGGCGCACTTTCGCAGGGGCCCCGCAGAGCGGGGCGGCGCGTTTGCGCCGAGCCAAGCGTTTTGGGCTTTCGGCCCAAAACCTTGATGCCGGGCGAATTCAGTTCGCCCGAGCAGATAAAAAAATATGGGGCCCCCGGCGGACCGTGGTCCGCTGGGGCAAAGTGCCGGGACACAGGCCGAGGACGCTCTAACCATGAAAAAGCTGTACCAAAGCGCCCTTTAGGGCTGCTGCGGCGCGAGATAGAAAGGAAGTCTTTATCATGAATCATCTCAATCAGATCGCGGCCAAGCTGGACGAATACAAGCTGGACGCCATGCTCATCACCAGCGATCCCGGCGAGTACTATGCCATCGGGTTCCACGGCGAGGGCATGGTCATCGTGACCAAGAACGAGAGCCGCTATTTCACCGACTCCCGGTACATTGAGGCCGCCGGCAACCTGGTGACCGGCGCCCACATCACCATGACCGACCGGAACAAGAACTTCATGGTGCTGGCCGAGCAGGCTGTGCAGGAGCTGGGCATTCAGAAGATGGGCTTTGAGGACGGCTATGTGACTGTGGCCTCCTACAACCAGTATTCCAAGCTGCCCTGCGAGCTGGTGCCTGCCCAGAGCCTGGTGAACAACCTGCGGGCGGCCAAGGACGAGGAAGAGATCGCACTGATGAAGAAGGCCCAGGAGATCACCGACCAGGCCTTTGACGCCATTCTGAAGTTCATCCAGCCCGGCATGACCGAGCAGGAGATCGCTGCTCGCCTTCAGTATGAGATGCTGTGCCGGGGCGCTGAGAAGATGAGCTTTGACCCCATTGTGGTGTCCGGCCCCAACGGCTCCCTGCCCCACGGTATCCCCAGCGAGAAGAAGGTGCAGAAGGGCGAGTTTATCACCATGGATTTTGGCTGCAAGTACGGCGGCTACTGCTCCGACATGACCCGCACCATTGCCCTGGGCGAGCCCACCGAGGAGATGCGCAAGGTGTACGACACTGTGCTGAAGGCCCAGCTGGCCGGTATTGCCGCCGCCAAGGCGGGCGTACCCGGCAAGGAGATCCACAACGCCGCCGCCAAGGTGATTGAGGACGCCGGTTACGGGGCATACTTTGGTCATGGCTTCGGCCACAGCGTAGGCATCGAGATCCATGAGTCCCCCAATGCCAACGGCCGTGACGAGACCCCCATGCCTGTGGGTGCCGCTGTTTCTGCTGAGCCCGGTATCTACCTGCCCGGCAAGTTCGGTGTGCGTATTGAGGATGTGCTCATCTACACCGAGGAGGGCACAGTGAACCTCACCAAATCTCCCAAAGAGCTGATTATTCTGTAAAAAGCCTTGCAATGAGGGGAATAATAAGGTAAAATGACTTAGCTGATGATTTAAAAAACCTTTTGGAGGATGAATTTCAATGCCTACGATTTCTGCCAGTGATTTCCGCAACGGCGTGACCTTTGAGATGGACGGCCAGGTCATGCAGGTCGTCGAGTTCCAGCACGTCAAGCCCGGTAAGGGCGCCGCTTTCGTCCGCACCAAGATGAAGAACGTCATCACCGGCGGCGTGACCGAGACCTCTTTCAACCCCACCGCCAAGTTTGAGCAGGCCTATGTGGAGCGCAAGGACATGGAGTACAGCTACAACGACGGCGATCTGTACTACTTCATGGACCCCGAGACCTACGATCTGGTGCCCATCGGTTCCGAGCTGCTGGGTGACAACTTCCGCTTCGTGAAGGAGAACATGGTGTGCAAGATCAACTCCTACAAGGGCAAGATCTTCGCCGTGGAGCCCCCCACCTTCGTGGAGCTGGAGGTCAGCGAGACCGATCCCGGCTTCAAGGGCGACACCGCCACCAACGTGACCAAGCCCGCCACCCTGGAGACCGGCGCCGAGATCAAGGTGCCCCTGTTCATCAACCCCGGCGACAAGATCAAGATCGACACCCGTACCGGCGAGTACCTGGAGCGCTGCAAGGGTTAAGAAAGTATCTGGATAAGGCCCTTCGTGGCTGACTGATGAAGAAAAGGAGACGCATTATGACGATTTCTGAGAAGGTCGCGTACCTGAAGGGCCTGGCTGAGGGCCTGAATATCGACACCGAGAAGTCCAAGGAGGGCAAGCTCCTCAACGTGATCATCGGCATCCTGGAGGAGATCGGGATGTCCATTGAGGATCTGGAGGAGAACACCGTGGCTCTGGGCGAGGAGATCGACGCCATCTCCGACGACCTGGCCGACGTGGAGAAGGCCGTCTATGAGGACGAGGACGACGAGGATGACGACGACGATTGCTGCTGCGATGACGACGACTTCTTCGAGACCGAGTGCCCCAACTGCGGCGAGACTCTGGTGATCGACGAGTCCGTTCTGGACGAGGGCGTGATCCAGTGCCCCAGCTGCAAGCAGAAGTTCGCTCTGGACCTGTCTGACGACTGCTGCTGCGGCGATGAGGACGAGGACGACTGCGGCTGTGGCTGCGGCTGTGAGGACCACGACCACGAGGACTAAGTTCCAAGGTATATCGGGAGCGCTGCGGAGATTCCGCGGCGCTCCTTTTTTGCCTTTGTTCGATGTTTTCTCTTATGGCCACAAAACCAGTGGGATTTTGGTGAAAATGGCGGGGGAAGTCTCTTGCGTCTGCCGCTGCCAGCGTAGTATAATGGGCACGGAATTAGATTAGATTAACTCTGAGAACTGCGGATGGGATAAGATGAAACTACAAGAGACACAGACACATAAGACTCTGGAGGAAGTCCAGCCCGGGGAAAAGGGCATCATTCTCCAGGTAGGCAATGACCGGGGGCCGGTGAAGCGCCGCCTGGTTGACATGGGCCTGACCCCCGGTACCCAGGTCATGGTGCGCAAGGTGGCCCCCTTCGGCGACCCGGTGGAGCTCAACCTGCGGGGCTACGAGCTGTCCCTGCGGAAGGCCGACGCCGCCCAGATCCTCATCGCCACCGGCGAGGAGGGAGAGCGGAAGGCCCAGGCCAGAAAAAAGCGCATGGGTATGGTGCAGCACTTGCCCGACGAGGAGACCATCCGGCGGATGGATGCCGACCACGCCCATGAGGCTGCGGCCCACGGTGGTGTGCCGGATTACGCCAGCCACGATACCCGGGAGATGAAGCTGGCTCTGGTTGGCAACCCCAACTGCGGCAAGACCACCCTCTTTAATGCCCTTACCGGCTCCAACCAGTATGTGGGCAACTGGCCCGGCGTGACGGTGGAGAAGAAGGAGGGCAGGGCGGAGGTAGATGGGAAATCCGTCACCGTGGTGGATCTGCCCGGCATTTACTCCCTCTCCCCCTACTCCATGGAGGAGATCGTGGCCCGGGATTTTATCGTGGGAGAGCGGCCCGACGCCATCATCGACATCATTGACGCCACCAACATTGAGCGCAACCTCTATCTGACTGCTCAGCTGTTGGAGCTGGAGAGGCCTATGGTCATTGCCCTCAATTTTATGGACGAGGTGGAAAAGCACGGGGACAAGATCGACGTGGACCGGCTGTCCGAGGAACTGGGCGTACCGGTGATCCCCATCACCGCCCGGTCGGGCAAAAACATCCAGAAGCTGCTGGAGGTGGCCCACCACCAGATGCACGTTGGGGTCACCGTGGAGCCGGACGACCTGTATGACGACTTCACCCACCAGATCCACCACAAGATGGGCGAGCTCATCCACGACAAGGCCTATGCCGCCCACATTCCCGCCCACTGGGCTTCCATCAAGCTCATTGAGGGGGACGATCTGGTGGAGAAGGCCCTGGGCCTGAATGGGGTGGAGAAGGCCGCCCTGGAACGGGTCTGTCAGGAGTATGAGAGCGCCTATGAGCTGGGCGACCGGGAGACCCTCATCGCCGACGCCCGGTATCAGTTTATCCAGAAGGTGGTGGACAGCTGTGTGCACCGGGGCCGTCCCCTGGGCACCCCCACCCTGTCCGATCGGATCGACGCCATCGTCACCCACAAGGTGTTTGCCATTCCTGTGTTCCTGCTGATGATGCTGGCTATGTTCGCCCTCACCTTTGGCCCCGGCCAGATGCTGGCTGACGGGGTGGATACCCTCATCGGCGGCTACTTTGCCGACTGGGTGCGGGGTGTGCTGGTTACCGCCGGTACCGCCCCCTGGGTGGAGGCTCTGTTGGTGGACGGTGTCATTGCCGGTGTAGGCGGCGTGTTGACCTTCCTGCCCCAGATCGCCATTCTGTTCCTCTTCCTGTCCTTCCTGGAGGACTCGGGCTATATGGCCCGGGCCGCCTTCATCATGGACCGGCTGCTGCGGCGCTTCGGCCTCAGCGGCAAAGCCTTTATCCCCATGCTGATGGGCTTTGGCTGTACGGTGCCCGCCGTTATGGGCGCCCGCACCATGGAGAATGAGAAGGACCGCCGCATGACCATCATGCTGGTGCCTTTCATGTCCTGCTCCGCCCGGCTGCCGGTGTACGGCCTGCTTACCGCCGCCTTCTTCCCCCGGTACGGCGGCCTGGTGGTGTTTTCCCTCTACTTCCTGGGCCTGATCTTCGCCATTCTCTCCGGCATCCTGCTGAAGAAGCTGGTGTTCAAGGGGGAGCCCGCCGCCTTTGTGCTGGAGCTGCCCCCCTACCGCCTGCCCACCCTGAAGAACATCGCCCTCCATGTGTGGGAGAAGGTGAAGGGCTTCCTCATCAAGGCGGGCACTCTGATCCTGGCCATGAGCGTGCTGCTGTGGTTCCTCCAGACCTTCGGCTTTGAGGGCGGCGCCTTCGGTATGGTGTCCAACGAGGAATATTCCATCCTGGGTGCCATCGGGTCCTTCCTGGCCCCCCTCTTCGCGCCGCTGGGCTTCGGTACCTGGCAGGCGGCGGTGGCCCTCCTCTCCGGCCTGGTCGCCAAGGAGATGGTGGTGTCCTCCATGAGTATGTTCTATGGCTTCTCCGTCACCGCCAGCGGCACCGCCATTGCCGCGGCCCTGGGCGGCACGTTCCAGAGCCCCCTGGCGGCCTACTCCTTCCTGGTGTTCGTGCTGCTCTATGTGCCCTGTGTGGCCGCGGTGTCCACCATCCGCAAGGAGATGAACTCCGCCAAGTGGACTCTGGCCTCCATCTGCTGGCAGCTGGGGGCGGCCTGGCTGGGTTCCTTCCTGGTCTACCAGATCGGCTCTCTGTTTTTGAGGTAACGCTATGTTGAAATACCTGATCTACGCCGGGGTGGCCGTCCTCATTATTTGGGCGGCGGTCTACCTGATCTATCGCTTCCATCAGAATCTGAAGGGCAAGCGGGGGTGCGACTGCGGCGGCTGCTCCAGCTGCCCCCACACCTACTGCCGCCACCGGAAAGCGCCGTAAGGAGGGGCTTGGTATGGATCAAAAACTGGAACAGCTCCAGAAATGGATCGATGAGAGTGAGAATATCGTCTTTTTCGGCGGGGCGGGCGTGTCCACCGAGAGCGGCATCCCTGATTTCCGCAGCGTGGACGGCCTGTACAACCAGCAATACCAGTATCCCCCGGAGACCATTCTGAGCCACACCTTCTTCCAGAAGAATCCGGAGGAGTTCTACCGCTTCTACCACAACAAGATGCTCTTTCCCGACGCCAAGCCCAATGTTGCCCATCTGAAGCTGGCGGAGCTGGAGCAGGCGGGCAAGCTCAAGGCCGTGGTGACCCAGAACATCGATGGGCTCCACCAGGCGGCGGGCAGCGTCAACGTCTACGAGCTCCACGGCTCGGTCCACCGCAACTACTGCATGAAGTGCCGTCAGTTTTACGACCTGGACTTTATGATGGAGCAGAA
Organism: Flavonifractor sp. An91; assembly: GCF_002159225.1. Classification (NCBI taxonomy): domain Bacteria; kingdom Bacillati; phylum Bacillota; class Clostridia; order Eubacteriales; family Oscillospiraceae; genus Flavonifractor; species Flavonifractor sp. An91. Next base: position 43,349 of record NZ_NFHA01000010.1, read on the forward strand.
GGGCGTGCCCCACTGCCCGGTGTGCGGCGGCATGATCAAGCCTGATGTGGTGCTCTATGAGGAGTCCCTGGACCAGGAGACCATCGAGGCCGCTGTGCTGGCCATCTCCCGGGCGGATATGCTCATCATCGGCGGCACCTCTCTGGCGGTGTATCCGGCGGCGGGTCTCATCCGCTACTACCGGGGGAACAAGCTGACCCTCATCAACAAGAGCCCCACCCCCTACGACAAGGAGGCCGACCTGGTGATTGCCGGACCCATTGGGGAGATTTTGGGCGCTGTTACCGTATAACCCATAAAAGGGACCTGTCCACGGACAGGCCCCTTTTTTCCTTGTCAACGGCCATCCTTCCCGGTATAATGAAGGCACTACGAAAGGGGAGGCAGGCCCTATGTTCGACTTCACACAGATTAGCCGCTATCGGGAGAACAACCGCCTGGAGGCCAAGCTGGCCACCGGCGGCCTGCCCCACAGCATCTGGGAGACCTACTCCGCCTTTGCCAATAGCTACGGCGGGGTGATCCTGCTCGGGGTGGAGGAGCTGCCCGACCACAGCCTGCGGGTACAGGGCCTGCTGGACCCCCAGGGCATGGTGGAGGAGTTCATTGCCGGGCTGGACGATCCGGCAGTGGTGAGCCTCAACATCCTCCAGGAGGAGGACATCCAGATCCTCCATGTGGACGGCGGGGATATTGTGGCCATTACCGTGCCTATGGCGGAACAGGATCAGCGGCCGGTGTATATCGGGGGCAATCTCCGCAGAGGGTCCTACCGCCGCAGCGGAGACGGGGATTATCACTGTACCCAGGCGGAGCTGAACGCCATGCTGGGCGGCCGGTCCCACTGAGCACTTTTTGAGGGCAAAAAGCCTGATGCAACCGGAAGTTTACAGGAAAAAACCCAAACGCAACTGCAAATTGGTTTCAGTTGCGCTTGGGTTTTGATATGTTATAGCCACCTTGAGAGGAGGCAGAAACCATGAGTTTTGGGACGAACTTACAATTTCTGCGGGACCGGGCCGGGATGACCCAGGAGGGACTGGCCGAGGCCCTTCAGGTGTCCCGGCAGTCGGTGAGCAAGTGGGAGTCGGATACCAGTTTTCCAGAAATGGAAAAATTACTGGTGCTGTGTGAGCTGTTCCACACCGACCTGGACACCCTGCTGCGGGGGGATGTGCGGGCCAATTATCAGACCGACACCGTTGGATACGACCGTTTTATGAACTGGTTCTCCAATTGGATCGCCATGGCGACAGGGCTTATCATCCTGTCGGTGGGGGGCGCGTTGGCCCTCTATGGTGCAGTGGGTATGCCGGAGAATTGGATGGCGGCGGTGCTCATCTCGGGCATCGCGGTGGCGGTGGCCATCCTGGTGGTGGCCGGCATCCGCTACGACCGCTTCGAGAAGGAGCATCCGGTCCTTCAGGACTTTTATACCAAAGAGCAGCGGGACCGGTTTCTGAATCGCTATCCCTTTTTGATCGCCCTGCCCATCGTGCTCTTTTTCCTGGCGGTGGTGTGGCTCATCCTGCTGGGGGAGCGCGCAGAGCAGCTGGGCGAGCGGGCGGAGGCCATTCTGGTGGGGGTCTTTCTGACCGCGGTGGCTCTGGGCGTGGCAGTGTTGGTATGGGCTGCCCTGCGGAAGGGTAAGTATGATATTGCTCAGTGGAACAAGCAGCACGACCCCAGCCCGGAGGCGGTAGCTCAACGGAAGAAAGTGGGCAAGGTGTGCGGGGCCATCATGCTGGCCGCCACCGTGGTCTACATGATCCTGGGCTTTGGTTCCATGGCCCTGGAAGGGGACTACGGCGGAAGCTGGGGCTGGGCTTGGGGCTGGATCGTCTATCCCATTGCCGGTGTGATCTGTGCGCTGGCTTCCCATCTGCTGGGAGAAGAGGATGAGTGAGAATAAGTGCCTGTCTCTGGTGAGATGGGCACTTTTTCTTGCGCCAAAAATAGCTGTTGACAGATGACCATCTATGGAGTATGATCTACACATCGAAAAAAATCGATTGATTGGAGGGGAGACCATGGACCGCCATGCTGAGGACGCCAGAATATTTAAAGCCTTTTGCGACCCCAACCGGCTGAAAATTCTGGAGTTGCTCCGTGGAGGAGAGAAGTGCGCCTGCGTGCTGCTGGAAGACCTGGAGATCAGCCAATCCACCCTTTCCTACCATATGAAGATCCTTTGTGATTCCGGTGTGGTGGTAGGGCATCCAGAGGGAAAGTGGATGCACTATGCCATCAGTGAGGAGGGCGCCCAGCGGGCCCGGGGGCGGCTTCAGGCTCTTACCAACAGCGGGGACGCTTCTGATACAGGGTGTGTTTGCCGAAAATAAAGCCATCGTTCGGACGGTGGCTTTTCTTATGAACGTCATATCGATATATTTAGAACTATGAATGTATCTGCTGGAAAGGGGATAGTCAGATGGATTTTTTAAGCGCTTTTGGCCGGTTTCTCCAGGACCAAGTCCTGGGTATGCAGTGGCTCAGCGGGTGGATCGGCGCCATACTGGAGGCGATTGGTCTGGAGCTGGACAGCACACTGGGCGGCTGCCTGCACTTTTTCATTTACGATACCATCAAAATTTTTATTCTGCTGTCGGTGTTGATTTTTGGCATATCTTATCTGCAAAGCTACTTCCCGCCTGAACGGACCAAGCGCATCCTGGGACGGCTTCACGGGCTTGGGGCCAATACGGTGGCAGCCCTTTTGGGCACGGTGACCCCCTTTTGTTCCTGCTCTTCCATTCCGATTTTTATGGGATTTACCAGTGCCGGACTGCCTGTAGGGGTGACCTTTTCCTTCCTCATCTCCTCGCCCATGGTGGATCTGGGCTCGCTGGTACTGTTGATGAGCATTTTTGGCGCCCGTGTGGCGGTGGTGTATGTGGTGCTGGGCCTGGTGGTGGCGGTGATTGGAGGCACGCTGCTGGAAAAACTGGGAATGGACCGGTATGTGGAGGACTTCATCAAAAATGCACCCAATATTGAGTTGGAAAGGGAGAAGCTGACGCGCCGTGACCGGGCGGCCTACGCCAAAGAGCAGCTGCTCAGCACCATCCGAAAGGTGACGCCCTATATTTTGATCGGGGTGGCCATCGGCGCAGTGATCCACAATATGATCCCCCAGACCTGGGTGGAAACGGCATTGGGCAGCCGTAATCCAGCGGCGGTAATTCTGGCTACCCTGGTGGGGGTACCCATGTACGCCGATATATTTGGTACCATCCCGGTGGCGGAGAGCCTGCTGTTTAAGGGCGCCAGCCTGGGGACCATCCTGTCCTTCATGATGGCGGTGACCACCCTGAGCCTGCCTTCGCTTATCATGCTGAAAAAGGCGGTGAAGCCCCGGTTGCTGGCGGCTTTTATTGGAATCTGTACGGCAGGTATCATCCTGGTAGGTTATTTCTTCAATTTCTTTCAGCATTTTTTCATTCTCTAAAGACCACATGAAATCACATATGGAGGTAAATTGTAATGGGACTGTTTGGATTCGGCAAGAAGGAAAAGAACAGCTGCTGCTGTGCCTGCGGCTGCGGCGGCAGCGCCGCGCCTGAGCAGGCGGAGGCATCCATCCTCATCCTGGGTTCCGGCTGCCAGAACTGCCGGACGCTGGAGGCAAATACCCGGGCGGCGCTGGAGCGGATGGGAGACACACAGTCTACCATCGGCCATGTCACCGACTTCACCCAGATCGCTCAGTACGGGATCATGACTACGCCCGGCCTGGTGGTGGATGGAAAAGTGGTGTCCTATGGTAAGGTGCTCAAGCCGGAGGAAATTGAGGCTCTGCTGAAAAAGGTGCGGGGCTGATCGGCACAACAAAAGGGCTGCCGCCAGATTTGGCGGCAGCCCTTTTGCTGCACGAATGAGATTACAGGTTGGCATCCAGCACGGCGGTGTAGGCCTGGGGAGGCATGACACCCACCTTGCGGTCGAACTCCTTGCCGTCCTTCAGGAAAATGACGGTGGGGATACTCATGACGCCGAAGCGCATGGCCAGGTCGGGCTCGTCGTCCACGTTGACCTTGCCCACCAGGGCTTTGCCCTCGTACTTGCCCGCCAGATCCTCCATCACGGGGGAGAGCATCTTGCAGGGGCCGCACCAGGAAGCCCAGAAATCCACCATGGAGATACCATTGGAAACCGCCTTGTCAAAAGCCTCATTGGTCAGATGAATGATAGACATAGATAACATCCTTTCTCTGTATCAAATCAATTTGAATTACTCATGTGGTCTACGTATTCCGCAGCCCGCAGGCCGGCCACCAGACCTTCGCCCACGGCTTTGGATACCTGGAGCGGGAGGCCAGTGCAATCGCCGGCGGCAAAGACGCCGGGTACACTGGTAGCCATGTTCCGGTCTACCTGGATATATCCGCCCTCCAGTGCCAGGCCGGGGAGCAGATCGGCGGGAGCCACCGAGGGCCGGAGGATGAACACACCCTCGCAGGGAATGGTGGTGCTGCCGGCCCGGAGGGCCTCCACCTTGGCCCCGCCGGTGATCTCCACCTTGGGAGCCTTCACATAGGGAATGTCGGGCCGCAGGCCGTCGGGGGCCTTGTCGCTGACGTAGGTGACCTTGCATCCCAGCTCCTGGAGGTAGTTGGCCTCCTGAGGCGCGTCGGCGGCTTTGCCCACCACAACGACCTCCTTGCCCCGGTAGAGCATTCCGTCACAGGTGGCGCAGTAGCTGACGCCACGGCCCAGATACTCCGCCTCGCCGGGGTACTTGCTGGCCCACACCACGCCGGTAGCCAGAATGATCGCCCGGGCCTGTTCCATCTCAGAACCGATGCTGAGATAGAATGTGTCGCCCATGGGCATGATATTCAGAACACGGCCCTCTTTTCGTTCGGCTCCCATTTCACGAGCGTGGGCGTGGAACCGATCCAGCAGTTCCTGTCCGCTGGCTTGGGGAAAGCCCAGGTAGTTTTCGATGCGTGGAGTTTTATAGAGGGGATTATCCCGGTCGTCACCGCCCACCACCAGCACCGATTTATTTCGAACCCGTGCCTGGACGGCGGCCGACAGGCCGGCAGGGCCGCTGCCGATTACTGCGATGTCGTACAATGGTATTCCTCCTCACACTCTCCGAACAGAGCGGCAATCACAGCCGCTGTCTGAGGATCGGAGACCTCGTAATAGACCTCGTTGCCCGAACGGGCCGCCTTTACGATACCAGCGGCCTTCAGGCGCATCAGGTGCTGGGAGATGCAGGACTGGGACTGGCCGGTATTGGCCTCCATACAGCCCACGTTGCGGCAGCCGCAGTGGAGCAGGCCCCGGACGATCCGCAGTCGGACGGGATGGGACAGGGCCTTCAGCAGCTCCGCCTTCTCCAGATAGATGGAATCCGTACCTTCCATGGGATCACCTCCCTGTCTTGATCTGTATATTATTATATTCAAATATTCTAATATGTCAACCCCTTTTTTCCTACTTTTTTTCCGGGACTTTTCGACAGGGGAGGTTGACATGACTAACTACTGGTGCTATACTACACCCCAGGGGGGTGTCTGACATGATGGCAGACCAGAAAACAGTCCTCCGGCTGCTGCGTACCGCCCGGGGACAGATTGACGGAATTATAAAAATGGTGGAAGAGAATCGATATTGTATCGATATCTCCCAGCAGCTTATGGCTACGGAAGCTATTTTGAACCGTACCAATAAAGAGATCCTGGCAGCCCATCTCAAGCACTGCGTTCAGGAGGCGGAAACGCCGGAGGAGCGCAGCCAGAAGGTGGATGAGTTTATCGGCACGCTGGGCAAGATTTTAAAGTAGAAAGACGATATGGTGAGACCATGAAGCAAAAGTTCGATGTACAAGGCATGACCTGCGCGGCGTGTTCGGCTCATGTGGAAAAGGCCGTGTGCAAAGTGGCCGGCGTGGACGGGGTCAATGTGAGTCTGCTGGGCAACTCCATGGTGGTGGACTACGACGAGGGTGCCACCGACGCCGGGCAGATCATCCACGCGGTGGAGGAGGCGGGCTACGGCGCCTCCCTCCCGGCAGTCAAAGGAGTGACGGTCCAGCCTAAGCAGGTCAATAGGATGGAGGAAGAGGCCGCCGGTATGAAGCGGCGGTTTTTGACCTCCCTCATTTTCCTGGTGCCTCTCTTCTATATCGCCATGGGCCACATGATGGGCTGGCCTCTGCCCGCCTTTTTCCACGATCCGGGCAACGTGTTTGTGGTGGCTCTGATTCAGTTCCTGCTTACCCTGCCCATTATGTATATCAACGACAAATACTATAAGGTGGGCTTTAAAACCATGTGGCACCGCTCACCCAACATGGACTCCCTCATCGCGCTGGGGTCCTCCGCTGCCGTGATCTACGGCGTGGCCGCCCTGTTCCAGATCGCTTGGGGCCTGGGCCACGGAGATCAGGCCCGGGTGGACAAGTGGTCCATGGATCTGTACTTTGAGTCAGCCGGTATGATCCTCACGCTGATCACCCTGGGCAAGTGGCTGGAGACCCGGTCCAAAGGCAAGACCAGTCAGGCCATTACCCGGCTGATGGATCTGGCCCCTAAAACTGCCGCGGTTCTGCGGAATGGGGCAGAGGTGGAGATCCCGGTGGAAGAGGTAACGATGGGCGACCTGGTGGTGGTGCGTCCCGGCGGCCGCATCCCGGTGGACGGGATCGTGGTGGAAGGGAACTCCTCGGTGGACGAGTCCGCCCTCACCGGCGAGTCCCTGCCGGTGGAGAAAGGGGTCGGCGACCAGGTAGCCGCCGCTACCATCAATAAATCCGGTTACTTTGTGTTCCGAGCCACCCGGGTAGGGGAGGACACCACCCTGGCCCAGATGATCAAATTGGTGGAGGAGGCCTCTGCCTCCAAGGCTCCCATTGCCAAACTGGCCGACAAGGTGGCCGGGGTCTTTGTGCCGGTGGTGATTGGCATCGCCCTGGTGACGGCGGTGGTGTGGTTTGTCCTCACCCGGTCCATCGAGTCTGCCCTCACCGCCGGAGTGGCGGTGCTGGTGATCTCCTGCCCCTGCGCCCTGGGCCTGGCCACTCCGGTGGCTATCATGGTGGGTACCGGCAAAGGGGCGGAAAACGGCATCCTCATCAAATCCGCCGAGGCCCTGGAAACCCTCCACACGGTCCGTACTGTGGTGGTGGACAAGACGGGTACACTAACCCAAGGAAAACCGGCGGTCACCGACTGTATCCCGGCGGAAGGGGTGACGGAGGAGGAACTTCTATGCGTAGCGGCCTCTTTGGAGAAGCCCTCCGAACATCCGTTGGCCGATGCCATTTTGACCGAGGCAGAGGAGCGGAACATTCCTCTGGCTCCCATCCAGAACTTTGAAGCTCTGTCCGGACGGGGGGTCCGGGGCACGCTCCACGGTGTTCCCGTGCTGGCGGGCAACCGGGCCATGCTGGAGGAGGCGGGCATTTCTCTGGAAAGCTTTGGAGACAGGGGAGAAGCTCTGGCCCAAGGCGGCAAGACCCCGCTGTACTTTGCCGAGCATGGTAAGATATTGGGTGTGGTGGCGGTGGCCGATCCCCCCAAGCCCACCAGCGCCGCAGCCGTCCGAGGCTTCCGGGAGCTGGGCATCGACGTGGTTATGCTTACCGGCGACAACCGGCGTACCGCTGAGGCGGTAGGCCGGGAGCTGGGGGTAACCCAGGTCATTGCCGAGGTTCTGCCCCAGGATAAGGAGAAGGTCGTGGCCGATCTCCAGGCCCAGGGGAAGCGGGTGGCCATGATCGGCGACGGTATCAACGACGCCCCCGCGCTGGCCCGGGCCGATGTGGGTATGGCCATCGGGGCGGGCACCGATGTGGCCATCGAGTCGGCCGACGTGGTGCTGATGAAGAGCGACCTGCTGGACGCGGTCACCGCCGTGCGCCTGTCCAAAAAGGTGATTCGCAATATCAAGGAGAACCTGTTCTGGGCCTTTATTTATAACATCATCGGCATCCCGCTGGCCGCTGGGGTATGGTTCCCCATCACCGGCTGGCAGCTCTCTCCCATGTTCGGCGCCGCTGCTATGAGCCTCAGCTCGGTGTGTGTGGTGTCCAACGCCCTGCGTCTGAAGCTTTTCCGGCCCCTCCATCAGGAGGTACCGGCGGAGCAAATTGAAACAAAGAAAGGAACGAGTACCATGACCAAGACTATGACCATCAACGGAATGATGTGCGCTCACTGCCAGGCCCATGTGGAGAAGGCCCTTAACGCCATCGACGGTGTGACCGCCACTGTGGATCTGGCCGCCAAGACCGCCACCGTTACTCTGAGTAAGGATGTGGCAGATGAGGTATTGAAGAACGCTGTTACGGAAGCAGGCTACGAAGTGGTCTCCATTCAGTGACAAATTATGGCAAAGGAGCGGCGGAAGGCCGCTCCTTTGCCGTTTTTACTGGGAGAGGTAGGAAAACAGCGTTGAGAATTTGTAAAAATTGAATGGTTTGTGTAAATTGTAGGTTGCCCTTTTTTCGGGAACAGAGTATAATAAGACCAAGCTCAGGGAGGAGAAACAACGCCGTTGCAGACCGACCTGGGCGATTTGTGTGATATGAAAGGAAGGTAGATCACATTGAAGAAGTCTAAGAAGCTCCTTGCGCTGCTGCTCTCTCTTGCGATGATCGTGGGCCTGGCAGCCTGTGGCGGTGGTGGCGGTACCACCGAGACCCCCAGCGGCAACAGTGAGACTCCCGGCAACGTGGAGACTACCCCCGGCAACAGCGAGACCCCCGGCGGCGAGGCTGCCACCGATCCCGACTCCATTTCCGACACCATGACCTCTGAGGACGGCAAGTTCCAGGTGGCCTTCGTCACCGACGTGGGCCAGCTGAAGGACAAGTCCTTCAACCAGGGCACCTTCGACGGCGTGAAGCTGTATGCCGCCGCCAACGGCCTGTCCTACAAGTACTATCAGCCCGCCAACGCCAACGAGGCTACCGACGATGACCGCTACGACGCCATGAAGGCTGCCGTGGACGGCGGCGCCGAAGTGGTCGTGTGCGCCGGCTTCCTGCAGGAGGCCGCCCTGCGCAAGGCCGCCATTGACTTCCCCGAAGTTCCCTTCGTGTTCATCGACGGCTATCCTCTGACCGAGGATCCCGAGAATCCCGACAGCCCCATCCTGACCAACGTGGCCGCTATTGCCTTTAAGGAAGAGCAGGCTGGTTACCTGGCCGGCTACGCCGCTGTGAAGGACGGCTTCACCAAGCTGGGCTTCTCCGGCGGCGGCGGCGGCACCAACCCTGCCTGTTGCCGTTTCGGCTACGGCTATGTCCAGGGCGCCAATGACGCCGCCAAGGAACTGGGCACCACTGTTGAGATGAACTACTCCTGGCAGTACGGCGCTACCTTCTCCGGCTCCACCGAGCTGCAGACCATGATCAGCGGCTGGTATGCCAACGGTACTGAGATTGTCTTTGCCTGCGGCGGCTCCATGTTCCAGTCCATCGCCGCTGCCGCCTCCGCTAATGACAAGTACGTCATCGGCGTGGACGTGGATCAGTCCGGCGAGTCTGATTACGTTGTTACCTCCGCCATGAAGGGCCTGTCCGACGCTGTGCAGTGGGCCGTGGGCCACGTCTATGACGGCACCTTCAGCGAGATCGGCGGCGTTGCCACTTCTCTGGGCGTGGAGAACAACTCTGTGGCTCTGCCCACCGCTGACAGCTCCTGGCGGTTCGAGACCTTCACCGTTGAGGAGTACGAGGCTCTGTATCAGCAGATGCTGGACGGCTCTCTGGTTGTGGACGCCGACTATGAGAAGCTGGAGTCCACCGAGTGGAGCAACCTGACTCTGAACGTCATCTGATTATCAGTCCATCCGGAGGGCGCCCTGCGGAATTCCGCAGGGCGCTCTTTCTTTTTCCGCAGAAGGAGACTCAGAAATTGGAGAATAGAACAAATTTCTTGAGTTTCTCCTACCGATATTGTATAATAAAAACAACCAACTCACGGAGGAGGGCGGGATAAGGATTATGGAGACTGAGAACATCATTGAGATGCTCCACATTACCAAGGAATTTCCTGGTATCATCGCCAACGACGACATCACCCTCCAGCTGCGCAGAGGAGAGATCCATGCGCTGCTGGGCGAAAACGGCGCGGGAAAATCGACTCTGATGAGCGTGCTTTTCGGCCTGTATCAGCCGGAGGCAGGCGAGATCCGCAAAAATGGCGAGAAAGTAAAGATCAATAACCCCAACGACGCTACGGCGTTGGGCATCGGCATGGTGCACCAGCACTTCAAGCTGATCGACGTATTTACGGTGCTGGACAATATCATTCTGGGGGCGGAGACCACCAAACTGGGCTTCCTGCAGAAGAAAGAGGCCCGGAAAAAGGTGGAGGAGATCTCCAAGAAATACGGCCTGAGCGTGGATCTGGACGCCAAGGTGGAGGATATCACGGTCGGTATGCAGCAGCGGGTAGAGATTCTGAAAATGCTCTACCGGGACAATGAGATCCTCATTTTTGACGAGCCTACCGCCGTGCTGACTCCCCAGGAGATCGACGAGCTGATGGCCACCATGCGTGAGTTTGCCAAGGAGGGGAAGAGCATCCTCTTCATCTCCCACAAGCTGAACGAGATCATGGCGGTGGCCGATCGGGTCACCGTACTGCGCAAGGGCAAGTATGTGGGCACGGTGAATACCAAAGACACCGACAAGCAGTCCCTGTCCAATATGATGGTGGGCCGGCCGGTTCAGCTTCAGGTGGAAAAGACGCCTGCCACGCCCGGCGAGGTGGTGCTTTCTGTCGAGGGGATGACGGTGCCCTCTCATACCCATAAGCGCAATGCGGTCAATGACGTATCTTTCCAGGTCCGCAAGGGTGAAATCGTATGTATTGCGGGCATCGACGGCAACGGCCAGAGCGAACTGGTATACGGCCTTGCCGGTTTGGAGAAGTGCAGCGGCGGTTCCATCCAGCTGTGCGGAAAGGAAATCAGTCACTGCTCCATTCATCAGCGCGGGGAGAACATGAGCCACATTCCTGAGGACCGACATAAGCACGGCCTGGTTCTGGACTTTACCCTGGAGCAGAACATGGTACTTCAGCGATTCCGGGAGCCCAGATTCCAGCACCTGGGATTTATCAAGAGAGGCGAGGTACGCAAGTATGCCGAGGCCCTGATCGAGCAATATGACGTGCGTTCCGGCCAGGGACCGGTGACCATTGCACGGTCTATGTCGGGCGGTAACCAGCAGAAGGCCATCATTGCCCGGGAAGTGGATCGGGACAAGCCCCTGCTGATTGCGGTGCAGCCCACCCGCGGCCTGGACGTGGGCGCCATCGAGTATATCCACAAGCAGCTGGTGGCTGAGCGGGACAAGGGCCGTGCTGTGTTGTTGGTCTCCCTGGAGCTGGACGAGGTTATGAGTCTTTCCGACCGCATCCTGGTTATGTACGAGGGTGAGATCGTGGGTGAGCTTGACCCGAAGATCATCACCGTCCAGGAGCTGGGCCTCTATATGGCCGGCGCCAAGCGGACAGAGAAGGAGGGGAAAGGCGCGTGAAAGAGAGAGGTTCCACCTTACTACAAAAAGAGGGTACCAAATCGGTGCTGGCTTCGCTGATCGCCATCCTCATCGGCCTGGCAGTGGGCGCCATCATCATCCTGATCGTCGGTATCTTCAACCCCAGCTTGGGGATTAAGGGTGCGCTGGAGGGCGTTCAGCTGGTATTCGGCGGCCTGTTCAGCACCGGACGCAGCGCGGCTGGTGCCCTTACGTTCGGATTTAACTCCACCAACATGGGCAATATGCTCTTCCGGGCTACGCCTCTGATCCTCACCGGTCTCTCGGTGGCAGTGGCCTTCAAGACCGGCCTGTTCAACATCGGTGCACCCGGTCAGTATCTGATGGGTACGGCGGCCACTTTGATCCTGGCCCTATCTATCCCCACCAGCGTGGTGCCTGCTCCCCTGGTGTGGGTGATCGCTTTTGTGGGCGGATGCCTGGCTGGCGCCATCTGGGGTTGTATCCCCGGCCTGGTCAAGGCCTTCCTCAACATCAATGAGGTGCTGGCCTGTATCATGACCAACTGGATCGCCGCCAACCTGGTAACCTGGCTGTTTGACAACGGCAGCCTGTTTGCCAACCTCCAGAACCATGTGGAGAACACCAAGACGGCCTATATCTATAAGACTTCGTTCAACGGTGTGCAGACGGCCAAGTTGGGGCTGGACAAGATCTTCCCTGGCTCCCAGGTCAACGGCGGCATTGTGGTGGCGATCATCATTGCCATCCTGATCTTTATCCTGATGACCAAGACCACCCTGGGCTATCAGCTGAAGGCCTGTGGCGCCAACCGCCATGCCGCCCGGTATGCAGGTATTGCGGACAAGCGCAATATCGTGCTGTCTATGGCCATTGCCGGCGCTTTGTCTGGTGCTGCTGCCTCCCTGTACTACCTGTCCGGCAACACCGAGTTCTACTGGACTTCGGCCTATCAGTCCCTGCCTGCCATTGGCTTTAACGGTATCCCCGTGGCCCTGCTGGCGGCCAGCCATCCCATCGGCGTGATTTTTGCCGGCTGCTTCATGTCCATGCTGGATATCGTGGGCCTGCAGCTGACCAACCTGACCGCCTACAACGAGTATATCACCGATGTAATCATTGCCATCATCGTCTACCTCAGCGCTTTCTCTCTGGTGATCCGGATGCTCATCAGCGGCCATAAGAAGCGTAAGAATGCCAAGGTGCAGACGGTGGCCGCAACCACAGAGCCGCTTCCGGCGGATACACCGCCGGGCACGCCGCCGGATACGCCCCCGGACAGCGCCGCTGTGGAGGAAGGAGGCGGTGAAGCATGACGTTCCTCATTCAGCAGACTTTGATCTATGCCGTGCCTCTGATGATCGTGGCACTGGCCGGCGTATTCGCCGAGCGCAGTGGTATCATCAACCTGGCCCTTGAAGGTATTATGATCTTCGGTGCCTTTGCTGGCGTACTGTTTGTGCGGCTGATGCAGCAGGCTGGCTTCTATGTAGATGCCAAGGCTGCCGGTGACTGGGTAGCCCTCCAGGGCTTTATGATCCTGGCTATGGTAGTTGCCGCGGTGCTGGGCGCCATTTTCTCCCTGCTGCTCTCCTTCGCATCTGTGAATCTGAAGGCAGACCAGACCATCGGCGGTACCGCTCTGAACCTGCTGGCTCCCGCCCTGGTGCTCTTCTTCATCCGCATCGTGGCCAACCAGAACACCCTGCAGATGGCGGAGGGCGACGCGGCCAGCTACTTCATGATCAAAAAGAGCTTCTTTGGATACGGACGCAGCGAGGAGATGGGCTTCTTCGGCTCCACCTTCATTGATAAGACCTATCTGGCCACTTATATCTGCATCATCCTGTTTGTCATCCTGTCCATTCTGCTCTACAAGACCCGCTTTGGTCTGCGGCTGCGCTCCTGCGGTGAAAATCCCCAGGCTGCCGACTCTCTGGGCATCAATGTGTACAAGATGCGCTATGCTGGTACCACCATCTCCGGTGCCCTGGCCGGTATGGGCGGCTTTGTCTACGCCCTTACCACCGCCAACTGCGCCTCCACCGGCGAGGTGGCAGGCTTCGGCTTCCTGGCCCTGGCGGTTATGATCTTCGGTAACTGGAAGCCCCTGAACATCGCCGGTGCAGCCCTGCTGTTCGGCTTGTTCAAATGTATCGCCGCCTCTTACACCAGCATCGATATCAACGGTGACGGTGTGTTTATGCTGGCGGAGATCGGTGTCAGCCCCCATTTGTACCGGATGCTGCCCTACCTGATCACCCTGATCGTACTGGCCTTTACTTCCAAGAAGTCCAGAGCGCCCAAGGCAGAGGGTATTCCCTACGACAAGGGACAGCGGTAAATCACACACAGACGAAAGGGGCCATTCGGCCCCTTTCGTTTTGCATATTGGAAAAAGGAGAGATAAAACATGGTTACGATGGCACAACGGATCGAGGCCCTGCGGGACGAGGCGGGCCTGTCCCGCCCTGCCCTGGCGTCAGCCTTGGGTTTTCCCAAAAACGCCATTGAAAAGTTTGAGACTGGCCGTGCTACCCCAACTAAAGACCAGCAGGAGAAGATGGCGGCCTATTTTGGCGTGTCGCTGTTCTACCTGCGGGGGGAGAGCGGGGATCGTACTCGCCAGGAGGACTGGATGAGCGGCGGCCTGACCGCCGCGGAGGAGGAGCCGGTATATCGCCCCGCGGCGGTCAAGCGGCCCAAGGTGGAGCCGGCATCCAGCGGCGGGGGAGCCACTATGTTGGATGCCCTCTTCTCCACCAAGCAGGCCAAGGACCAGTTCAAGGCCATGGTGCTGGAGGTTCTTCGCTCTCCGGAGGGACAGGAGGTCATTGCCCAGGCGGTGTGGAAGGAGCTGGCAAAACGCCGCTGACAGGTTTCCACAGGCTGGAGAATGTGATATAATGTCAAAAAGCGCCGCCGCCGGCCGCGCATAGAACAGGGAGGTACTGCAATGAAGCAGGACATGATTCTGATCCTGGACCTTGGCAGCAAGGAGAACGCCAAAATTGCCCGAGAGGTTCGGGCGCTGGGTGTTTACAGTGAGATTCATCCCCATGACATTACCCTGGCAGAGGTTCAAGCTTTGCCCAACGTGAAGGGCATCATTCTCAACGGCGGTCCCAACCGGGTGGTGGACGGCGTGGAGATTGACATTTCCAAGGAGATTTATAACTGTGAGCTGCCGGTATTGATGGTCGACCACAAGGGGGATGCCCCCTGGCCTGAGGATGACGAGGCCCGGAAACAGGCCCTGTCCAACTTCGTCTTCGGTGTGTGCGGTGCCGAGGCAAACTGGAATATGGACAACTTTATTGCCGACCAAATCGAGCTGATCCGCCGGCAGGTGGGAGATAAGAAGGTTTTGCTGGCCTTGTCCGGCGGTGTAGACTCCTCGGTGGTGGCCGCCCTGCTTATCAAGGCCATCGGCAAGCAGCTCACTTGCGTTCATGTCAACCACGGCTTGCTCCGCAAGGGCGAGCCGGAGCAGGTGATCCAGGTGTTCCGCCATGAGATGGATGCCAATCTGATCTATGTGGATGCTGTGGACCGGTTCCTGGACAAGCTGGCCGGGGTAGCTGACCCGGAGCAGAAGCGTAAGATCATCGGCGGTGAGTTTATCCGGGTGTTTGAGGAAGAGGCCCGGAAGCTGGAGGGCATCTCCTTCCTGGGCCAGGGCACCATCTATCCCGATATCATTGAGTCGGGTACCAAGACGGTGAAGGCGGTGAAGAGCCACCACAACGTGGGCGGCCTGCCGGAGGACCTGGACTTTGAGCTGGTAGAGCCTCTGAAGATGCTCTTCAAGGACGAGGTGCGTGCCTGCGGCAAGGCCCTGGGCCTGCCCGACAACATGGTCTACCGCCAGCCCTTCCCCGGCCCCGGCCTTGGGGTGCGGTGCCTGGGCGCCATCACCCGGGATCGTCTGGAGGCGGTGCGGGAGTCTGACGCTATCCTGCGGGAGGAGTTCGCCAAAAACGGTCTGGAGGGCAAGGTGTGGCAGTACTTCACTGCCATTCCCGATATCAAGAGCGTGGGCGTCCGGGATGGCAAGCGGGCTGACGAGTGGCCGGTTATCATCCGTGCGGTGAATACGGTGGATGCTATGACCGCCACGGTGGAGGATGTGCCTTTTGCCCTGCTGCAGCACATCACCCACCGGATCACCCATGAGGTACCGGGCGTCAACCGGGTGCTCTACGATCTGACGCCGAAGCCGACCGGGACCATCGAGTGGGAATGAGCCAACAAAGCCGGCAAAGCATTGCGTCGCAATGCTTTGCCGGCTTTTATAATGCGATATGGAGGTAAAGTGGAAATCTGGCAGAAGAATCCGACAAAGCAGATGAAACGCAGCCTGCAATGTGATATAATATGGTCCGTTAAGCAGGGGCGATATGGGGACCGCTGTTTCCCTGATTTTTGCCATGCTCTACTCTTTCTGTTAAAGGATGAAACCGTATGATTCAATATGATCCTCAACGCCGTACCATCACGCTGCACACCCGCAGCACCAGCTATCAGATGAAGATCGACGCCACCGGCGTGCTGCTTCACACCTATTATGGTGAGAAACTGCGAAAGGGAGATCTTTCCCGGCTGATTTGCCCCGAGGACCGGGGCTTCTCTCCCAACCCGGACGAGGTAGGGATGGATCGCACTTGGTCGCTGGATACTCAGCCCCAGGAGTATTCTTCCAGCGGTGTGGGTGACTTCCGGCAGCCTGCCCTGGAGGCCGACCTGGCGGATGGCAGCCACATTGTGGACCTGCGCTACATCAACCACACGGTTGCCGAGGGCAAGTATGCGCTGGAGGGTTTGCCCGCCTTCTACGGTGAGGGTGTGACCGCCCAGACGCTGACCGTGGAGCTCCAGGACAAGTGCAGCGGCCTGACGGTGGAGCTGCTGTATGGCGTTCTGGAGGAGTACGATATGATCACCCGGGCCGTCCGGGTGCGCAATAACGGGGCCGCCCCTATCCGACTGACCCGGGTGTCCTCCGCCTGCCTGGATTTCCCCGTAGGCAATCACGATTTCATTATTCTGGGCGGCGCCTACGCCCGGGAGCGGGAGCCGGTACGGGCTGCCCTCACCCAGGGGGTACACACCGCCGGCAGCATCCGGGGCGCCTCCAGCCACCAGCAGAACCCCTTCCTGGTACTGTGCGATCCGGATACCACCGAGGATACTGGCCGCTGCTGGGCCATGGCCCTGGTGTACTCCGGCAACTTCCTGGCCTCGGTGGAGCACACCCAGTTCCATGAGACCCGGATGACCATGGGGATCCATCCGTTCCACTTCTGCTGGCAGCTGGCGCCCGGCGAGACCTTCACCGCGCCGGAGGCCGCTATGGTGTTCACCCGGCAGGGCCTGGGTCATATGAGCCGCCTGTTCCACCGGGCCATCCGCCTCAATCTGTGCCGGGGTCCCTGGAAGGATGCCCGCCGTCCCATCCTCATCAACAACTGGGAGGCCACCCTCTTCGATTTTGACGCCGACAAGATCTATTCCATTGCCCAGGCTGCCAGCAAGGTAGGCGTGGAAATGATGGTGATGGACGATGGCTGGTTCGGCCAGCGCAACGACGATTTTGGCGGACTGGGGGACTGGAACGTCAACCAGGAGAAGCTGCCCGGCGGACTGGCACCTCTGGCAGAGCGCATCAAGGGCCTTGGTATGAAGTTCGGCATCTGGGTGGAGCCGGAGATGGTCAATGAGAATTCCGACCTCTATAGGGCCCACCCTGACTGGGCCTTCCAGGCCCCCGGCCGTCCTGTCACCCGGGGCCGGTACCAGCTGGTGCTGGACCTCACCCGTGCCGAGGTGCGGCAGTATATTCTGGACAATCTGCAGACCATGCTCAAGAGCGCTGACATCTCCTATGTCAAGTGGGACATGAACCGCAGCCTCACCGATGTGTGGAGCGCTGGTCTGCCCGCTGAGCGCCAGGGCGAGGTGTACCACCGCTTTGTGCTGGGCGTATATGAGATCCTGGAGGCCCTCCATCAGGAGTTCCCCAATCTGCTCATTGAGGGTTGCTCCGGCGGTGGCGGCCGGTTCGACTGCGGGATGCTCTACTATACCCCCCAGATCTGGTGCTCCGACAACACTGACGCCATGGACCGGCTGCGTATCCAGTACGGTACCTCCTACTGCTACCCCTGCTGTACCATGGGTGCCCATGTGTCCGCTGTACCCAACGGCCTGACCCACCGGTCCACTCCCCTCCATACCCGGGGCGTGGTGGCCGCTGCCGGTACCTTCGGCTATGAGCTGGACCTGAATGAGCTGTCTCAGGAGGAACTGGAGGAGGTGGCGGTCCAGATCGACGCCTTCCGGTCCTACTGGGATGTGGTGATGCGGGGGGACTATTACCGCCTCACCGACCCCTTCCAGCATGAGTGCTTCTGCGCCTGGATGCACGTCTCTCCCGATCAGGAGCGGGCCGTGGTCAGTGTGGTTCAGACCCAGCGCCATGCCAATCCGGTGCGGCCCCTGCTGCGTATGAAGGGACTGGACCCGAACAAGGATTATCTGGTGGATGGCAAGGTGTACGGAGGCGACGAGCTGATGTATGCCGGGTTGGCCCTCCCGTTCCTGGACGAGTGCCAGGCGGTACAGTATCAGATCGAACAGGTGTAAAAAAGAGGATCTGCTGCATTATGCAGCAGATCCTCTTTTTATATGTTACTCCAGAACCCAGGCGGCAGCCTGCCAGGGCTGGAACTCCAGCGTTCCGGGAACGGCGGCGGGGGCCTCCGCCCAGTTGGCGACAAGCAGACGGCTCTTCCGGCCTGCAAGCTCCTCCGGCAGGGCGAAGGCTGCCGGCTGGCCGGACAGGTTGCATACGGTGAGCAGGGTCTTGCCCTCCAGGGTGCGCAGGTAGGCAAACAGCTGGGGATGGTCCGGCAGGATCAGCTGGTAGCTGCCGTACACGATGAGCTCGTTGTCCGGGGAATTGCGGCGCAAGGCAATGAGCTTCTGGTAATAGTGGAACACAGAGTCCGCCCGATCCAGCTGTTCCTTGGCATTGATCTCTCGGTAGTTGGGATTGACCATGATCCAGGGCTCGCCGGTGGTAAAGCCGGCGTTGGGGGAGTCGTCCCACTGGAAGGGGGTGCGGGCGTTGTCCCGGCTCTTGTAGGCGATGGCCTCCAGCAGCTCCTCCGGCTGGAAGACGCCCCGGGCGGTGAGATCATGGTAGGCATTGATGGACTCCAGGTCCCGGTAGTTCTCAATGGGCCCGAAGGGCACGTTGGTCATGCCCAGCTCCTCCCCCTGATAGACGTAGGGGGTGCCCTGCATCAGGTGGAGGCAGGTGGCGATGCACTTGGCCGACAGTTCCCGATACCGGGGGGAGTCGTCTCCCAGCCGGGAGACGATGCGGGGCTGATCGTGATTGCAGAAGTAGAGGCTGTTCCAGGCCACGTCCTCCAGCTCGTTCTGCCACCGGGACAGCAGCTTCTTGAGGGCTACCAGATCGATCTTTCGGGTACTCCATTTGCCGGTGACCGCGTCGCCGCCGTCCAGGTCCACGTGCTCGAACTGGAATACCATGTTCAGCTCGGTGCCCTGGGCGTTGGCGTACTGCTTGGCCTGGTCGATGGTTACACCGGCGCACTCACCCACGGTGAGCAGGTCATACTTGGAGAGTACCTTCCGGCGCATCTCCTGCAAATACTCGTGGACGTGGGGGCCGTTGCAGCAGCCCAGATTGCAGGAGGCATAGGGGGCGCCGCCGGTGGGCATATCGGGCAGACCCTCCCGCTTGGAGATCATGGAGATCACGTCCATGCGGAAACCGTCGATGCCCTTGTCGCACCACCAGGTCATCATGTCAAAGACGGCGTTACGCACCGCTGGATTGTCCCAGTTCAGGTCGGGCTGCTTGGGGGAAAAGCAGTGGAGGTAGTACATATCGGTGGCGTCATCATAGGTCCAGGCGGAGCCGGAGAAGGCGGAGCCCCAGTTGTTGGGCTCTTTACCCGCCTTGCCCTCCCGCCAGATGTAGAAGTCCCGCTTGGCGTTGTCACGGGATTGGCGGCTCTCCACAAACCAGGCGTGCTCGTCAGAGGTGTGGTTGACCACCAGATCCATAACGATCTTGATTCCCCGGGCGTGGGCCTCGGCCAGCAGGCGGTCAAAGTCGGCCATGGTGCCGAACTCCTCCATAATGGCCTGATAGTCGCTGATGTCGTAGCCATTGTCGTCGTTGGGAGAGCGGTAGACGGGGGAGAGCCAGATCACATTGGCGCCCAGCTCCTTGATGTAGTCCAGTTTGCTGGTGATGCCGCGCAGATCGCCAATGCCGTCGCCGTTGGAGTCACAGAAGCTGCGGGGATAGATCTGATAGATAACGCTCTCTTTCCACCATGCTTTGTTCATGACCAATCACTCCTCCGTGTGCAGGTACCAGGCAAAGCCGTAGGGGTAGAGCTTTACCTGCCTGAGATCATCAAAGGTCCCGCCGTAGATCAGCTCCTCAAAGGGACCCTGGTCAGCGTTGGAGACGGTGACAAATTCCTGGCTGAAATTGAAGAAGGCGATGAGCTTGCGTCCCTGGTACCACCGGCCGATGCCAAGCACACGGCTGTCCCCGGTATCAAAGGTCCACATCTCCGCCCGGGCGTCGAAGGCGGGCTCTGCTGCCCGCAGCTCCTCCAGCCGGCGCAGGCCGATGAACTGCTTGCCCTGGCGGGTGGTGGGATCGTGGCGCATCTTGGCCAGGTCCCACTGGAAGTCGCCCCGGTGGATGTAGCGGCTGTCGTCCCACTTCTCGCCGTCGTGGTGGTAGGAGTAGTCGTTGAGCTGCCCCACCTCGTCCCCGCTGTACAGCACGGGGATACCGCTCTGGGTGAGCATCCAGGCGTGGAGCATCAGGTCGCAGGAGATTGCCCGCTCCAGCTTGAAGGGGTCACGCTCATAGTCGGCGGCCTCCACTCCGCACAGGGAGGCGGTGGTGCCGCACAGCCGGGCGTCGCCCAGCCGGGGATCGTCGTTGTAGAGCTCGCCCCGGCTGTTGCTGCCGGGCAGCTTACCGGTAAAGAAATCATTGAGATACTTCTTGTGGGCAACCTCGTCGGTGCCGAAGTGCTCCTTCAGCCAGGGGTAGTCCAGGCCCCAGCCGATGTCGTCGTGGCAGCGCAGGTAGTTGAGGAAGAGAAAGTCCCGGGGCAGGGCGCACACCGCGTCCACCTGGTGGCGCAGCAGGGACACGTCGGCAGTGGCCAGGGTGTGCCAGGTGGTGGCCATGGTGGTCACGTTGTAGAGCATATGGCATTCCGGCTTGTCGGTGGAGCCGAAGTAGGGGGCCACCTTGGCCGGCTCCATCACCACCTCGCCCAGCAGCAGTACACTGGGGCAGACGATCTCGCACACCATACGCATCATCCGCACCAGGGTGTGGACCTGGGGCAGGTTGCGGCAGTCGGTGCCCAGCTCCTTCCAGATATAGGGCACCGCGTCCAGCCGAATCACGTCGATACCACGGTTGGCCAGGTAGAGCAGGTTCTCGGTCATGTCGTTAAATACCATGGGGTTGGCGTAGTTCAGGTCCCACTGGTAGGGGTAGAAGTTGGTCATAACCACCTGCTTGCAGTCGTCCAGCCAGGTAAAGCTGCCGGGGGCGGTAGTGGGGAAGACCTGGGGCACTGTCTTTTCGAATTCCCGGGGGATATCCCAGCTGTCATAGAAGAAATAGCGCTCCCGATAGCCAGGCTCGCCGGCCCGGGCCTTTTTGGCCCACTCGTGGTCCTCGCTGGTGTGATTCATGACGAAATCCAGACAGAGGCTGATGCCGTCCTTCCGGCAGGAATCCGCCAGGTGCTCCAGGTCGGCCATGGTGCCCAGCTCGGGCTGCACCTTCCGGAAGTTGGAGACGGCGTAGCCGCCGTCGCTGCGGCCCTTGGGGCTCTCCAGCAGGGGCATCAGATGGAGATAGTTGACCCCGCACTCCTTCAGATAGGGCAGCTTCTCAGCCACCCCATTGAGGGTGCCGGCAAAGGCGTTGGTGTAGAGCATCATGCCCAGCAGCTCACGGCGGCGGTACCAGTTGGGATCGGCTTCCCGCCGGGCGTCCTGGACCCGCAGGTCGGCCTTGCGGTCCTCCCAGCTCCGGCGGAGCATCTGGGTAAAGTAGTCAAAGGCGCCCAGGTCGCCGTGGTACAGCTCGCAGTAGAGCCACTTCAATTCGTCGTAGTGCCGGGCCAGGCGGTGCTCAAAGACGGAGGAATCCTCCCCAATCCCCACCTGGGCGGGGGTCAGGGGCGCTGCCGCCTTGGTTTTCTTTTTGCTTTTGGTCTCCTTGGAGGCGGTTGCCTCCGCCGCCTGCTGGATCAGCCGGTCGGTCTGTCCGGCGGTGGTCGGGGCGGATTCCTTGGTCTGCTTACGCTTCATGGGCGTTGTCTCCTTCCTCCAGCTCCGCCATGGTGGGCATGGCGGGAATGGCTCCGCTGCGGGAGCAGGTCTTGGAGGCCGCCCGGTTGGCAAAGGCAAGGATGGCTTCCAGTTCCGGGGTAGTCAGGCCCTCCAGGGGCTTTTCGCCCCGGCGTACCAGACGGCTGAGCACTGCGCCCAGGAAGGTGTCCCCGGCGCCGTTGGTATCGGCCACAGTGGTGGCTACGCCGGGCACCAAGCCGGTCTTGCCCTGCCAGCGGTAAAAGGCGCCCTTGTCGCCCAGGGTCACAAGGATCAGACGGATGCCCTCGGCCTCCAGCCGATGGGTTCCCTCTTCGGGGGCGTCGGTGCCGGTGATGAGGGGCAGCTCCTCGTCGGACAGCTTGAGCACGTCCACCAGGGGCAGGGGCTTCTTCATCCACGCTACCGCCTCTTCCTGGCTGCTCCACAGGGCGTCTCTGTAGTTGGGATCATAGCTTACCAGCACACCGGCCTCCCGGGCTCTCTGTGCGGCAAAGAGGGTGGTCTCCCGGGCGGGACCGGCGGTCAGGCTCACCGAGCCAAAGTGGAGCACTTTGCTTCTGGCGATCAGCCCAGTGTCCACCTCTTCCGGCTTCAGGTTGCAGTCTGCCCCCCGCACAAAGCGGAAGGAGCGCTCGCCGGTGTCGGACACGGCCACCACAGCCATGGTGGTGGCAGCATCGTCGGTCCGCAGGCCAGACACGTCTACCTGGTTCTCAGTCAGTACCCGGGTCAGGTAGGCGCCGAATCCGTCCTGGCCCACCTTTCCGATAAACGCGGTATTGGCCCCCAGCCGGGCGGCAGCCACTGCTACGTTGGCAGGTGCGCCACCGGGATTGGCGGCAAACAGCGGTACCTTTTGCTCATTGACCCCAGTCTGGGTCAGGTCGATCAATACTTCGCCAATGGCGGTAATATCCATCATGGACAATCCTTCCCTTTCTCCTTGAAATAGGTCCTCAGCCGTCCTCCCTGAGGGTAAGCAGCTGCTCCACCGGACCTTCCAGCCGGTCCTTCAGGCCGTATACCACATGGCTGACCACATAACGGCCGCCGTCCACAAATATCTCGATCAGATGGTCGTCTACAAATATATCCAGCTGGCAGCAATCCTCGCCCAGCGCCGGAGTCTGGGCGGTGGTCCGATAGTTGGGCAGATGGGGGAATACCTGGCTGCGGTCGGTGACGATCCGGCCGTCCTCCAGCGCAATCCGGTAGCCGCACGCGTCCAGGGCCTCCCCGGCCCGGAGGGTGGTTTTCAGGCGGAAGGGACGATTCCGCACCGCCTGGTCCCAGCTGCCGTCCACAGGACGGAAAAGCCCTTCTACATTGGGATGGGGGACAAAGCAAAGCTTGCCCTGCCGCAGCTCCAGTACCCGGGGCAGGCTCATCATACCGTTCCAGGGGCCCCGGCCGTCCCCAGGGTCCTCTGCCGCCTGGGGCATCCGCATCCAGGCGATGAGCACCCGACGGCCCTCCTGATCCACAGCGGTCTGGGGGGCATAGAGATCCAGACCATAATCTACAAACTGCATCGGCCCCTTGAGGGCGAGGGTGCAGGTCTGGTGGTCAAAGTCCGCCAGGCCCCACATGGCGTGGTGGGCGTACTCGATCCCCGGTTCGGTGACGCCCATGGGGGAGCCCAGGAGCACAAATTCCTCCCCCAGCCGGACCAGATCGGGGCACTCCAGCATGGTGCGGAACTCCGGGGAGGAGTACTGGTTCACATAGTCCCAGTGCAGAGCGTCCCGGCTGCGGTAAAAGAGAGCCTTGCCCTGTTCCTTGCGGAAGGTGCTGCCCAGAATCATGTAATAGAGCCCATCCTTTTCCCACACCTTGGGGTCCCTGGTGTCCTTGGGGTCACCGATGGATTCGTCGGTCAGTACCGGGATGATCTGGCGCTTGGCTCCCATGTTGTCAAAGGTCCGGCCGTCGTCGGAAATCACCATGGCCTGGCTGGTCACAAATGCGTCGTTGGGGGGAATGTGGATATCCTCCTCGTTCTGCTGGAGGTAGTGCACGGCGGAGTAGTACAGATACAGCTTTCCGTCCCGTTCCAGAGCACTGCCCGAAAAAACGCCGTTCTGATCGTAGCTCTTGGTGGGATAGAGGGCTACCCCCAGGTGCTCCCAATGGACCAGGTCGCGGCTCACCGCATGGCCCCAGTGCATGGTACCCCACCGGGGGGCGTAGGGGAAGTGTTGGTAAAAAAGGTGGTACTCACCTCGATAATAGATAAAGCCGTTGGGATCGTTGATCCAGTTTCCCGGCGCTTTCAAATGCAGGGTGTCTTTCCGCATGGGTGTGCCTTGTCTCCTTTCCCTGTTGCCTGTCGGGGCAATGCTGAAAGCAGTATAACCGAAATTCTACCACAAGGGCAAGAGACCCTTGTGGTAGAATTCGATTGGTTCATTATTTGACTGCGCCGGAAACAACGCCGCCGATGATCTGCTTCTGGAGAATCACATAGAGGATGAGGATGGGGATGACGCACAGCAGCAGACCCGCCATAATGGTGCCGTAGTCGGCGGAATAGGTACCGTAGAAGCTGTAGGTGGACAGGGGCAGGGTGAGCAGCTCCTTGTCGGTCAGCACCAGGGAGGGCAGCAGGTAGTCGTTCCAGAAAGCCAGGGAGTTGAGGATCACCATGGTGGCGATGATGGGCTTGAGCAAGGGGAAGACGATCTTGAAGAAGGTCTGACGGTGGGTGCAGCCGTCAATGTAGGCTGCTTCCTCCAGGGCGATGGGGATATTGCCCTTGATAAAGCCGTGGAACATGAACACCGACATGGCCATGGAGAAGCCGGTGTGCATGAAGATCAGGGTGATGCGGTGGTTGAGCACGTTGAGGGTGCCGCCGTAGATGCTCACCAGGGGAATCATGATGGCCTGGAAGGGGATGATCATGGAGGCCACCATCAGAGCAAAGGCAATCTTGGAGATGATGTTGTTGCGGCGGACAATGTAGTAAGCCAGCATGGAGGACAGCAGAGTGACCAGCACGGTGGCCGACACCGTCACGATCAGGGAGTTTTTAAACGCGTTGAGGAAGTCCATCTGGGTAAAGGCCTTCACGAAGTTGTCGAAGGACAGACCCTTGATGGTAAACAGCCAGGAGAAGGGATCGGTGATGATATCCCGCTTTTCCTTCAGGGAGTTGATGACCACCATGATGAAGGGGAACATATAGGCGATGAAGATAATGATCATGCCGGTCATGGCCAGCGCATTGGCTACCTTGCGCTTGGTGCCGCCGATGGTCGAATTATTCATTATGCATCCACCTCACGTTTCTTGGTCAGGTACACCTGAATGCCGCTGATGATAGCCACGATCACAAACAGGATCAGGGCCTCAGCCTGGCCCACGCCGAACTGACGGGAGGTAAAGGCCTTTTCGTAGACGTGCATGGCGGCCATCTCGGTGGTGCCGTAGGGAGCGCCGGCAGTCAGGGACAGGTTCACATCGTACACCATGAAGGCACGGGACAGAGTCAGGAACAGGCAGATGGTGATGGAGGACATCATCAGGGGCAGGATGATGTGACGCAGCTTGGTCCAGCCGGTAGCGCCGTCGATGCTGGCGGCCTCCATCACGTCCTTGTTCAGGCCCATAAAGCCGGCCACATAGATGAGGATCATGTAACCGGACAGTTGCCATACGGAGACGAACACCAGAGCCACAAAGGCCAGGGTGGGGTCAGACAGCCAGGAGGCACCGAAGAGCTCCCAGCCGGTGGCCTCGCCGATGCCCACGAACACACGGGAGAATACGAACTGCCAAATATAGCCCAGCACCAGGCCGCCGATCAGGTTGGGAGTAAAGAAGCCGGCCCGGAAGAAGTTCTGACCCTTAAAGCCGCGGGTCAGCAGGTAGGCGATGGCAAAGGCCAGAATGTTGACCACCACTACCACGACCACCACATATTTGAAGGTCAGCAGCAGGGAGGACCAGAATTGGCTGTCCTTAAGTACACTGAGGAAGTTGGCTCCGCCGATGAAGTTCTTTGTATCGGAGACGCCGTTCCAGTCGGTCAGGGTCAGATAAATACCGTAGATAAAGGGGATGATTACCACTGCCGCGAAACAGAACAGGCCGGGCAGGGCAAATCCGCAGAAATCTTTTCCTCCGCTTTTTCTTTTCATCCTAGCTCCTCCTTATTGCTGCTCGTCCCAGTAGGCCACCATGGAATCGATCAGCTCCGCCCGGTCGCTTCTGTCGGCCAGATACTTCTGCATGGCCGCGCCCAGAACGGACCAGTGGTCGTTGGGAACAATGGCGGACGCGTTGAAGGCGGTACCCTCATGCACCCGGCTGTAGATGTCCCGGCTCAGGGGATCAGAAGGCTCATAGGGGTTGTTCTGGAAGGGGGGGATGATCTTGCAGGTCTTGACCAGCATCTGCTGGCCGATCTCGCTGAACACGATCCAGTTCAAAAACTCCTTAGCCGCAGCCTGCTCCTGCTCCGTGGCCACGACCCCGTCCAGCATGACCTGCTTGGAGGGAGAGGCCTGGATCTGCTGGTTCACGAAATCGTCGGGGTCATTGTTCATGAAGTAGGGCAGGAAGCCGTACTCATCGTCCTCCTCGGCGTCGGCCTCGGCCAGGTTGGGCCAGGCCCAGTTGCCGTTGAACCAGAAAGCAGTCTTGCCGTCGGCCAGGTCGATGGCCATCTCGTCATAGTCGGCGCCCAGAGGGTCACGATAGGCCACATTGTACTTCTTCAGGATATCAAACATATCCAGGAACTGGGACATACGGTCATAGGTGGTCAGATCCAGCTGACCGTCCTTGATGAGGTTGATACACTCCGCGGCGCCGTCAGAGGTGCCGTCGTAGGTCTCATAGATGTACTGCAGGTGATGGGCGCCCAGGGACCAGTCCTCCATAGCCAGGGAGATGGGGTGCTCCATGCCGGCTTCCACCAGCCGGTCCAGCAGGGCCACAAAGTCGTCCTGGGTCCGGATGGTAGTGGGATCAAAGGGCTCGCCCAGGGTTTCCTCGATGACTTCCTTGTGGTAGATGATGCCGCGGCCCTCAATACAGAGCGGGAAGCTGTACACTTTGCCGTTGATTTCAGTGGTATAGCCCTCTGCCTCGGCGATCCAGGGCTGGTCGGACAGGTCAGCCGCCTTTTCCTCAGCCAGGGCGATGACGTCAGTGGTGTCCAAAATGGACAGCGTGGGGGGATTACCAGAGTTGTACAGGCTGACTACTTTGGTATAGGGGGAGTCGCCGTCAGTGACGGGCATGACTTCCACGTGTACACCGGACTTTTCCTCGAAGGCCGCTGCCATTTCCACCAGAGCGGTCTGGATCTCGGCCTTGGAGTTGAGCAGGGTGATGTTGGTGCCGCTCAGGGACGGGTCGTACTCAAAGGTGTCCACCGACATATCGATGGGCTCCACCGATTCCACCGCGTTAGGGTCGTCCGGATCGCTGGCAAAGCCGAACCGGCATCCCGACAGCATTCCAGCCATCAGGGAAGCCGAAAGACCCAACGCAATGAATTTGGTCAATGCGTGTTTCTTCATTGTCTCTCCTCCTGTTTCCTCTTTTTTTCTTTGATTTGGTGACGAAAGCATATAAAAACAGGTTGTGTAACCGGTAATGGAACCGGTTATTTTTAAATAATATTACTCCTTACGATAAGCTTCCGTCAATGCTTTTCCCCCGCTGGAAATATTTTTGTAAAATCCGCCTCATTTCCAGTGCTTGAAATTATGCACAATTACACCCAGCTTCCCCGAGACCAAGGGATTGCATCCATTTCTTCTCTTTGCTATAATAAAACTCAATCAATTCCGAGAAGAAATCGCGCATTTATCTTCAAGGTTTTACCAGCCGTGTGTTCTGTCTGCGCCAAAGCAGATTGGTACATGACCTCGGCAGATTGAAGGGCTTGATATGGAAGAGAAAAAAAGAGTGACCTTTGACGACATTGCCAGATATACCAATTTTTCCAAGACAACCATATCCAGATATTTTAACGACCCGGATTCTTTGACGGAGAAAAGCCAGCAGATCATTTCCGATGCACTGGAGAAGCTGGATTACCATGAGAACCGGGTAGCCCGCATTCTGGCCATGGGAAAGACGGAATTCATCGGCGTCATCGTCCCCGAGTTTTACCACCGCTTTTATTCAGAGGTGCTCAACCAGATTCTGGCCACTTACGAGACCTTTGGCTATAAATTCCTGGTGTTTATCGGCAACAATAATAAGGAGAGCGAGCGCCGGTACATCAAAGAGCTGCTCTCCTATCAGATCGAGGGCATGATTGTACTGAGCCATACCCTCTCCTCCCAGGAGTTGGCCCAGTTTCAGATCCCGGTGGTGGCCATCGAGCGGGAGGACCAGTTCGTGTGCAGCGTGAATACCGACAATGAGGCGGGAGGACGGCAGGCGGCTGCCCTGCTGGAGGAGCAGCAGTGTGATATTCTGATCCATATCAACTCCCCTACAGATCCCCGCATCCCTGCCTACGGGCGCATCCGGGGGTTTGAGGATTATTGCCAGACCAACGGTCTGGCTCATGAGGTGATTCTGCGGGAGCTGGACCGGTCCTATGAGGAGGACCAGGCCATCCTGCAGGATATTTTGAGGGAATGGGACAAGAAATATGCCCGCAAGAAAATCGGTGTGTTTATGGCCAACGATACTACGGCCAACACCCTGCTGAACCTGATTATCCGGCGGTATGGTTATCTGCCCAAGGAGTATTGCATCGTTGGGTTTGATAACTCGCCCACGTCCAGAGAGGCCATTATTCCGCTCAGTACAGTTGGGCAGCAGGTGGACCGGCTGGCCCATGAGGCGGTCCAGCTGTTGGTGGATCAGATCAAGGTCCTCAAACAGGGAAAGACGCTGGCGGAGTCGGCCCCCGTCCATAAAATTGTCCCTCCTGTCCTGTTCCGGCGGGCCACTGCCGGAGGCGTGGATGTGATTTGAGGGCTGAACGATAAAAAACCGGCGGACTGCTGTTACAGCAGTCCGCCGGTTTTTTATCGCACGTTCTGGCCGGGACTTCCGGAGCGGCAAGAGACAGTCAAAATGTTCCGCTGAATGAAGGGAAAGGAATGGAAGCAGCAGACGAAGAGGGACTGTCTGACATTTGCAGCAGCGGGGAGACAGCTCCGGGGCACAGCGTCAATATTCCATGACGATATTGCCTTCCAGATCGACGATCACACGTTGCTCATCCTGGGTTTCCGCCTTGGCATAGCCGTCGGAATAATAGGCGCTCACATCCTGAATACCCTTGTCATAGGGGACATACAGGATCTCCATATCCTCATTGACAGCAACAGTGGCGTAGTCCTCAGTGCCGCCAATGCCGGTGATGTTGCCCTGATCATCCTTGAGGACGGGCGCCGGACCCACATAGACCCCGTTCTTGATGGCCAGGGAGCCGTCCATGTGGGAGTGCTCGTAGGCGTCGGTGGGGAAGAAGGTCTCGCCCTTGGTATTGATGAAGTTGAAGTCGGTACCGCCCCGGCTGGAGAGGTGGGAGGAGACCTCCACCCAGTCGGTGTTGTTGAAGTTGCTGGTGATGGTGGAATAGTGGCTGTCGGCTATATCAAAGACCACGTTGCCGCTCTTGTCGATGAGCTGGTTTTCCGCCACCGCGATGCCGTTGTCGGCGAAGGGACCGCCCCGGGAGCTCAGGCCCCGGATGACGATATTGCCTTCCACATCCATGTAGCCGTACTCAGAGTACCCCTTCGGGGTGTTCTTGAAATCAAAACTCACCATGCCATTGGATACCTGGACCAGATAGTAGTCCTCCTGGGGTTCAATGACATACTCAAACTGATCGTTGATGACGGCCTTGTTGTCCACCACAGCGTAGCCATCGTCGGAAAAGGCGGTGAAGCTCTCTTCCTCCCGGGGTTCAAAGACAATCTCCCCGTCCTCCAGGTAGAAGTAGCCGGTGCCCAGTTTGGTGCCGTCGGCCTCACATACCGTTCCCACGGCGATGCCGTTGGCGGAGAAGGCCAGATCGTCAAAAAAGCGCATGAAGATATAGTCCGAGACGAAGTTGCCTTCCCGGTCAATAAGGCGGAACTCGTCGCTGTTGCTGCCGGTGCGGACAAAGGCGGTGCCGTTGACTTGGAAATCACGGGCAAAGGTATACTGAGGCTCGATTACCCATGTCCCCTGGGGATTTTTGTAGCCGTATTTTCCTGTCTCGCTGTCCTTGGCGGGGGTCATGCCGTACTGGAACAGGGCGTCGGGATCGTAGGTGTCGGTGTAGGAGGCGTTGCCGCCGGCCGGCTCCGATCCACCGGCGGAGCCGGAGGGGGACTGGCCGGAGGACTGTCCGCAGGCGGAGGCCAGCAGAAGCAGGCTGCTCAGCGCTGTCAGTGCAAAAATTTTTCCGGTTGTGCGCTTCATAGTGTCAGATCTCCTTTTCAGATAGGGTGGCTTATTCGAGAAATTGGGGCAGCTTTTTCAGGGCTCGCTGGGCCCGTTTTTTGACCCGCTCGTAGTCGATATTCAAGCGGATGGCAATTTCTCTGATGGTGTGTCCTTCAAAGTATTTCAGCTGCAAGATCTCACGGTCCAGTTCGGGGAGCCGGGCCAGCGCCTGACGGAAGTGCTCCTGTTGTTCCCAGACTGCGATGGGATCATCAGGTGGGTCTGCCGACTGTGCTGCCAGCCATTGCTGCTGATTTTGCCTCCAGCGCCGAATGGCTTTGCGCTCGGAGATGGCCGTCAGATAGGCTCGCAGACTTCCTTTTTCCGGATCGAACTGCTTTCTTTGCAGATAAAAGTCAGAAAAGGTATCCTGCACGCAAATATGAATATCCTCGTCGCAATCCAGCTTTTGAGCGGCGGCAAAGCGAACCGGCTCCCCGTAGCGCTTCCACAGCAGGTCCATACCTGCAGTGGGATCAGCATCCAACAGTTCCAGCAGCTGTCGATCGTCCAAGTGTGTCCCTCCCTTCCACATACTAATTGCAGGCAAAAGGGAAAAAGGGGACAGCTGGACAAAAGATTGGGAAAAAATCCGCCTCCTTCCAATGGGAGAGGAGGCGGATCTGACAGAGATGTTATGGAATGGTGACGGGGATATCGAAGGGGTGGTTCCAGCGTAAGACAGGATCGGTAAAGGTAAGATCTGTGGCATAGAGGCCGGGTGCGTGGCGCAGCAGCAGGCTGGTCAGCCGGGGTTCACCCTCCTCAAAGACATATTGTCGCTCGCAGGCGCCGGAAAAGTAGGCCTCGTCGGTCAAAAAGAGCTGAAGACCCACATCTACCAGGGTATAGTCCTCCATGCCGGAGTGGAGGGAGAGGTCCAGCCGGGACACCAGAGGGGCCTCCTGGGGCTGGTTAATCCCGCCGGAGGGGTAAGTGATGACGGCGGCGGCAAACTGCTCCAGAATTGCCGGATCAGACCCTATTCCGGTGATGGATGTCAGCTCGATCCGGCCTGAGAAGCAGGTATAGACCGGTCCCACAGGCAGAACCTGACCCTGCTGCTGGGGCAGGGGAATGGCCATATGCCAGCTTTCCGGCGCCGTCAGGTAGAGGTAGGGGACATGGAGGGTGTAATCCCCGGCGGGGATGTCTCCAAAGTTCCAGTCACTGGCGTCGTTCTGCCGTCCGGGCTGACATTCTCCCTCATATACGGTGCCGTCGGCGGCCGTCAGGGTAATGGGCGCGTCCGTGGCGCCCAGAGCAGTCAATGGGCTGCGGGTCAGCGTGCTGGTGGAAATCATATATTTGTCGGAAGAGGCGGGGGACAAATTAAGAATCACTGCGCCGTCGGTCCGGCGTGGCGTGGCGGTAAGGCTGTAGTTTCCCGATGTGCCGGTGTAGGAAGGCCGCTCCGGTTCCGGCTGTACCGTCATGGAAATGGTGAAGGGGTGGTTCCAGCGGTAACAGAGTTTTTCCGCAGGCAGAGAGAGGGTGGCCTGATCCAGCCCGTTCAGTGTGCCTACCACATAGCCTCGGAACTGGGTATATTGCCCGTCCGAATCATAGACCGGCTCTGTCCATAGACCGGCCTCCACATTGTGGTAGGTCGTATTGTTCAGTATCACAGTGCCGGCCCCGTCCTCCAATACCGGAATGGCTGCCGGGACACGCTCCGGGTCCTCTCCCTCCCAGGCGGCCTCCGTAGCCCACCAGGTGTAGCCAGCCTCGTCATAGGAGTGGGAAATGGTGCTACAGTAGGCGGTGACGTCGTCAATGGGGAAGGGGCGATCCAGGGTCAGCGTGCCGCCGGGCAGGGAGAGGGAGACCGGTGCTCCGTCAGAAGCGGAGAGGGACAGCTGTACCGTGGGGGAGTCTGTACCGGCGGCTGGATATTGATAGACATAGGGGACGTTGAGCACATAATCCCCCGGCTCAGCAGGGCCGAAATACCAGTCCAGATAGGTATCGCCATTGAAGGGAGAATAGGAGGTGGGCTCGCCCTCCAGTACGGTGCCGTCCGGCGCGGTGACGGTGATGGGCAGCTGAGGTCCTCCGTAGTGGCTCCAGATCCCTTTGGTCAGGGAGGGAGAGGTCTTGAATGGGCCGGTGTTCAGCGGGTGGATGGAGACCACCAGCTCCCCATTTTCAAGCCGGGGCACCGCCAGCAGGCCGCCGTCGGCCTCAGTCACCGAGTAGAATCCGGCCTGCTCCAGGGCAGTTTCCTCCGCGGCCACCAGGGTGATGGGCAGGTCGGTACCATCCAGGGTCAGAATCAGCTCCAGGGAGGAGGCGGAGGACTGCGGCAGATCTCCCTCATAGATCAGCCGCAGGGAGTAAGCTCCGAGAACGTCCAGCCCGTTCTGGCTGATGGAGATGGGCTGGAGGTTATCCAGGCCGCTGAGAGAGATATCCAGAGGCGTGAGGTAGGGACTGGTTTGGCCGTACAGGCTCAGATCGGCCAGAAAGGAGCCGTTCTGCCAATAGGCGTCCTCCAGATGGATCTCGTACAGCTTACCCTGAATAACAGCGCTTTGCTCCAGAATGTAGGTGCCGGCCTGAGGATCGGAGTCCACGCCGTAGCCGGACACGAAGCCGAAGTGGCGCAGGATCATGTAGGCGCAGGCAGCCAGCGCGGCCAGGATGAGGGCCACCAGCAGACCCAGGTACAGCGCCCGCAGCAGCTTTTTCAGACTGCGCTGCTGCCGCTTTTTCACCGTCTCATAGGGCAGGCCCAGGGAGGCGGCGATCTCACGGGCCGTCAGTCCGCCGTAATATTTCAGGCGGATGATCTGTTGGTCTACCGGGTCCAGCGCCGACAGGGCCCGCTCCAGTTCATCCTGCTGTTCTATATGGGCGAAGGGGTCCGTTGCTTCCTCCGGCTGTGGGGAGGAGGTACGCTCCCAACGGCAATTTTCCTGGTACCGGCGGATGGCACACCGCCGGGCGATGACGGCCAGGTATCCTTTCAGGGTGCCCTTGCTGGGATCAAAGCGGTCCCTCTGTAAGTAGAATTCGGAGAAGGTCTCGTTGACACACTCCTTGATATCTTCGGCACTTTGAAGATAGGTGCGGCACACCGACCAAAGCAGGCCGCTGTACCCTTCGATCAAGTCCGCCATGCCCTGTTCCGGATCCCGGTCCAGAAGGACCAGCAGCTTCCGATCCTGCTCCATGAACACATCGCCCCTTTTCCTGAGAAGCTTTATTTATGTATTATCTCATAAGCTGGAAAATGGGACAAGTGCTGGAAATCAGAGCGCAAAAAATAAAAAGACCTGCCATCCGCAAAATGCGGACGGCAGGTCTTTTTAGAAAGCTTACAGATAGCTCTTCAGCTTCTCCACCATGTCGGTGTGCTCCCAGGGCAGATCGATATCGGTACGGCCGAAGTGACCGTAAGCGGCAGTCTGCTCGTAGATGGGACGGCGCAGGTCCAGCTTCTCGATGATCTTGGCCGGACGCATATCAAAGCACTCGTTGACGATAGCGGACAGCTTCTCCTCGGAGAGGACGCCGGTGCCGTAGGTGTCCACCAGCACGCTGACGGGGTGAGCCACGCCGATGGCGTAGGCCAGCTCGATCTGGCACTTGCGGCACAGGCCAGCAGCCACCAGGTTCTTGGCGATGTAGCGGGCCATGTAGGCAGCGGAGCGGTCCACCTTGGTGGGGTCCTTGCCGGAGAAGCAGCCGCCGCCGTGGGCAGCGGAACCGCCGTAGGTGTCCACGATGATCTTACGGCCGGTGAGGCCGGTGTCGCCCACAGGGCCGCCCACCACGAAGCGGCCGGTGGGGTTGACGTAGAACTTGGTATCCTTGGTGATGTACTGGGCGGGGATGATGGGCTTGATGATCTCCTCCACCACGGCCTCACGCAGGTCCTTCAGAGCGATATCGGGGTCGTGCTGGGTGGACACCACGATGGCGGGGCAGGAGAGCACCTTGCCGTTGTCGTCGTACTCCACGGTGACCTGGCTCTTGCCGTCGGGGCGGAGCCACTTCAGCTTGCCGGCCTTGCGCACGTCGGTGAGCTGGCGGGACAGCTTGTGGGCCATGGAGATGGGGGCGGGCATCAGCTCGGGGGTCTCGTCGCAGGCATAACCGAACATCATGCCCTGGTCACCGGCGCCGATAAGGTCGGCCTCGTCGGTGCCGCCCTCCTGGTGCTCAAAGGACTGGTTGACGCCCATGGCGATGTCGGGGGACTGCTCGTCAATGGCGGTCATAACGGCGCAGGAGCGATAGTCAAAGCCGTAGGCGGGATCGGTGTAGCCGATGCGCTGCACGGTGCGGCGGACAATGGAGGGAATGTCGGTGTAGTGGCTGGTGGTGATCTCGCCCATTACGGTGACGATGCCGGTGGTGGTGAAGGTCTCACAGGCCACATGGGCGGTGGGGTCGGCGGCCAGGATGTCGTCCAGGACGGCGTCGGAGATCTGGTCGCACACTTTGTCGGGGTGACCCTCGGTAACGGACTCCGAGGTAAACAGACGGTTTGCCATTGGTAATTACCTTCCTTTCTAAGCTGGAGCAAAAACGCGCTCCGCCGGACGGCGGAGCGCATTGGGCTCTTCCATCCTCATCTTTCGATTTCCTCGCCGGATTTGGCACCTTGCAGCAAAGCAGGTTGCCGGGCTTCATCGGGCCGTTCCCTCCACCACTCTCGATAAGGCTATTCAATTGACTGTGGGTATTTTATCGACTTTTTCCCACTTTTTCAATAGACAAAAACCGGGCTTTGTATAGAGTTAGAAGAACTTGCTTCCTCAGGCCTTCCAGCCGTTGAGGTAGTCCACCTGCTCCGGGGTGAGCTTGTCGATGGCAAAGCCCATGGCGGCCAGCTTGACCCGGCCGATCTCGTCGTCGATCTCAGCGGGCACC
The DNA here is from genome assembly GCF_002159225.1 of Flavonifractor sp. An91. Classification (NCBI taxonomy): domain Bacteria; kingdom Bacillati; phylum Bacillota; class Clostridia; order Eubacteriales; family Oscillospiraceae; genus Flavonifractor; species Flavonifractor sp. An91. Next base: position 78,555 of record NZ_NFHA01000010.1, read on the forward strand.
TGGTAGAGCTTCTTCTCCAGGGTGTCCCGGTGCTTGAGCAGCCACTCCAGAGCCAGAGCCTGGACGGAGAAGGACATATCCATGATCTCGGCGGGGTGGCCGTTGCCGGCAGCCAGGTTGACCAGGCGGCCCTCGCCGATGACGTTGAGCACCCGGCCGTCGGGCAGGGTGAAGCCCTCAATGTTATCCCGGCGGAGTTCACGCTTGACAGCCATTTCGGCCAGTCCCTTCACATCCACCTCGCAGTCGAAGTGACCGGCGTTGGTGAGGATGGCGTTGTGCTTCATGACGGCGAAGTGCCGGGGGGTGATGACATCCTTGCAGCCGGTGACGGTGACAAAGACGTCGCCGTACTTGGCGGCCTCGTCCATGGGCATGACCCTAAAGCCGTTCATGGTGGCGTCCAGAGCCTTGAAGGGGTCCACCTCGGTGACAATGACGTTGGCGCCCATGCCGCTGGCACGCATGGCCACGCCCTTGCCGCACCAGCCGTAGCCGGCCACCACCACGGTCTTGCCGGCCACCACCAGGTTGGAGGTGTGCATAATGGCGTCCCACACGGACTGACCGGTGCCGTACTTGTTGTCATAGTAGTGCTTGGCCTTGGCGTCGTTGACCGCCATCATGGGGCAGGGCAGGATGCCCTCCCGCTCCCGGGCCTTGAGGCGCAGGATGCCGGTGGTGGTCTCTTCGCAGCCGCCGATGAGGTTTTCGCCCAGATCGGCGCACTTGCCGCCCAGCAGATCCACCAGATCGCCGCCGTCATCGATGATGAGATGAGGCTTGAACTTCAGGGTCTCAATGAGCAGATTCTCATAGTCCTCGCCCATAGCGCCGTGGATGCCGAAGGTCTCTACGCCCATATCGGCCAGACCGGCGGCTACGTCGTCCTGAGTGGACAGGGGGTTGGAGCCGGTCAGATGTACCTGAGCGCCGCCCTTGGCCAGCACATAGCCCAGATTGGCGGTTTTGGCCTCCAGATGGACGGATACGGCCACCCGCAGACCGGCAAAGGGCTTCTCCTTTTCAAAACGGGCTTCGATGCCGCCCAGAGCGGGCATAAAGTCCCGCACCCAGTTGATTTTGCGGCGTCCAGAGGGGGCCAGGGAAGGATCTTTTACAATACTCATGTCATTAACCTCCTTGGGGGGTCGCTGAGGGGCTGGGCCCGTCCCAGAAATCAAGGGTGAGCAGGGGCTTGGTTTTGCGGAAGGCCTGGACCCGCTGGTGCAGGTCCAGCAGCTGCGCCTGGGTGGGTGAGGTTGGCCCGCCGTAAGCGGGGCAGGTAAAGAACCAGCAGAACTTGGCTCCGCTGCCGATGATCCGATCGTAGTACTCCTCAGTGGCTACCCGATCCGCATTTTCCGCCGTACAGCGGCAGGCCACGCCAAAGGGGAGCCTGTGCGTCCGCAGCAGTACGGAGGCACGCTCGGCGTCCAGAGGATCCACATCCACCTGAATGGCAGGGAAGAGGTTGCGTACCCGCAGCAGATCCTCGCACAGGGAGGGGGTGATGGAACTGGGCGGCGTAAAGACCGCGAAGACACAATCGGTGTGTTTGTTGCAAAGGGCGATGATCTCCTCCTGACGGGCCAGGGGATTGCCGCCGTTGAAAATAAACAGATGACAGCCTCTGGCCTTACGGGCCTCCAGCTCCTCATCCAAACTGTCAAACTCCATGGAGGGCCGTACGCCGAAGATGGATGCGCCGCAGCCGGCACAGTTCATGGCGCAGGGGAAGGACGGGTCGATGATAACGGACCAGGGGGCCTCGTCCTGTCCCAGAGCGCCGGCTTCCTTTTTGCCGGGCCACTCCAGCAGGCCCCCGTGAATGATAAAGTTCTCAAAGATCTTTTTCAGAATACTGCTGTCAATATCGGTATACATACTGCGGATCAACTGATGCCAGTTGTTGTCCGGATCGGTCATTGCCTGGTGGAACAGCGACTGGTAAGGGGGAGAGAGATGTACCCCCGCGTATCTGTCCAGCCACTCCATCAGCCTGGGGAGGTTGGCGTCCGGGTCCCGATCCAGATAATCCAGGGCCTTGGAGATACCAAAAGCCTTAAGCCGGGCCGGTATGCTCATAGATGTATACCCTCCTTTCGCCCTGTAGTGCACGGAGGTATGTCACTGCAAAAGAGGACAAACCAATCCATAATAATATAACCATATCATACAGCCACATTTTTCGCAATACCATAGACAAAACCGGCGGGCTGTAAATATTTCAGACAGAACCACCGGAGTGTCTATTGAAACGGGATTTCCATTCTTTCGATATACAATTGCAGCCGCTTGTGGTATACTAAATCGAATCACCATGTACAGCCTGCAAACGAGGAGTGAGCCTATGCGCACCGGTCTCATCACGTTCCATTTTGCCCACCACTACGGCGCTCAGCTCCAGGCCCTGGCCACCATGAAGGCCATTCAGCGCCTGGGGCATGAGTGCCAGATCATTGATTACCGCCTGCCCCATACCACCCGCACCAATCAGCTGTTCAAGAAGAGTACCTCCGTGCGGGATATGGCGTCAGACGCCCACACCGCCCTCCATTACGCCGCCTTCCAGCGCCGGTTCCAGCGCTTTGAGGCCTTTGTGGCGGAGGAGATGGAGCTGTCTCCCCAGCGGTATACCGATTTCAGACAACTTCAGGACGCGCCTCCGGCCTATGATGTTTATGTGTCGGGCAGCGATCAGATCTGGAATCCTTACATTTTCCAGACCAAGCAGTTTGACCCCGCCTTCCTGCTGGACTTTGTGCAGGAGGGCCGCCGCATTGCCTATGCCCCCAGTCTGGGCGTGCCCCAGCTGCCGGAGGACAAGGCAGCGGAGCTGAAGCGCTTTCTGGCACCCTTCTCCACCCTGTCGGTCCGTGAGAAGCGGGGCCAGGTGCTGGTGCGTCAGGCAGCCGGCCGGGAGGCCCGGGTAGTGCTGGACCCCACCCTGCTGCTGAACGGCGAGGACTGGGGCAAGCTGGCCGCGGCTCCCAGACACCAGGGACCTTACATCCTGTGTTACTTTGTCTCCGATCCCGGAGAGGCGGCTCCCTATGCCCAGGCGCTGTCCAGACAGACGGGATGGCCCATCGTCCAGCTGGCGGGAGCCCGCCGGAAGATCGACGGTGCCAAGGAGATTGTCTTTGACGCCGGCCCCCGGGAGTTCCTGGGCCTGTTCCAGCACGCCGCCGCAGTGGTGACCAACTCCTTCCACGGGGCGGCCTTCTCCCTCCAGTTCAAGAAGGATTTCTTCACCTCCATGTCCCCTAAGGAGCGGCGGGAGCCCACCTTCTCCCGGATCTACAGCCTGCTCTCCCGGCTGGGGTGCGCCGACCGCATCATCGGTCTGGATACCACTGCGCCCATCGACGCCAAGATGGACTATGACCAGGTTTATGAAAAGCTGGAGGCCGCCCGGGCGGACTCCCTGGCCTATCTGAAAGCGGCGGTGGAGGGCACCGCTCTTCCGGAGGAAATGGGCACGGCCCAGGAGCAGGCTAAGCCCAACCTGTGCAAGGCGGAGGACTGCACCGGCTGCACCGCCTGTGCCGCTGTCTGCCCGGTTGGGGCCATTGAGATGAAACCCGACCATGAGGGCTTCCTGCGGCCTGTGGTGGGGGAGAAGTGCATCCTCTGCCGCAAGTGTGAAAGCGCCTGCCCCGCCCTGACTGAGCCGGTAAAGGGCCCCGATCCCAACTGCGCCCACGGGGTGTGGAACAAAAATGACGAGGTGCGCTCGGGCAGCTCCTCCGGCGGCGTGTTCTCTCTGCTGGCCGGCCATGTGCTGGACCAGGGAGGCGTGGTGTACGGCGCTGCCTTTGACGGCTACATGGCGGTGCGCCATACCTGTGCCGCCTCCATGGAGGAAGTGGCCGCCATGCGGGGCTCCAAGTATGTTCAGAGCGATCTTGGGGAAACCTTCCATCAGGTGAAAGAGCAGCTGGAGGCGGGTAAGCCGGTGCTCTTTACCGGCCTTGCCTGCCAGGTAGACGGCCTGAAGCATTACCTGGGCCGGGATTACGACAACTTGCTCACCTGCGATCTGGTGTGTAACGGCGTACCCTCTCCGGCGGTGTTCCAGGCCTATCTGAAAAAGCTGGGGATGGAGCACGGCGCGCCGGTCACCGGGCTGCGGTTCCGGGACAAGGCCCACGGCTGGTCCCACTCCCATATGACGGTCCGCTTTGCCGACGGAGGCAGCACCACGACCCCCCTCCACCGTACCACCTTCGGCCGGGGCTTCGGGATGCAGCTCTTCCTGCGTCCGGTGTGTGCCAAGTGCCGGTATACCAGCGTCAGCCGTCCGGCGGACCTGACTCTGGGTGACTTCTGGGGCCTTGACCCCAAGCTGAAGCTGCCCACTGACCGGGAGAAGGGTGTTTCTCTGGTTCTGGTCAACAGCGCCAAGGGACAGAAGGTTTTTGACGCTCTGGAGGACAAGCTGGGCCAGGTGGAGCGGCCTCTGGCCGAGGCTGTGGCGGGCAATCCCCGGCTGGCCTATCCTCTGACCCACAACGCCAAGCGTGGGGCCTTCTTCGCTGCCTTTGCCGCCATGCCCTTTGACCAGGTGGAGCAGAAATACCTGACCCCGCCTCCGCTGCCTTACCGGGCGGCGGCCAAGGTGCTCACCCCCAAGATGAAAGAGAAGATCCGCAAGATCCTGAAATAACGGATGGAAAGTTTACAAATTGTTTGGGAATTTTCTCCCATGCCCTGATACACTGGGCACACATGGAAGCGGGGCGGTGGAGCCGCCCCTCGGGAGGTAATGATTTTTGAGTGTGATACAACGCTGGCTGGACCGGTTCTGCTATAAGCATCCCCGGTTCGGTATCCCCAACCTGATGCTGGTGGTGGTCATCGGCAATGTTCTGGTGTGGCTGCTGGATCAGTTCAGTCAGGGCTTTTCCCTGTCGTCCGCCCTGTGCTTTGCGCCCTACTATATCATCCACAAAGGCGAGATCTGGCGGTTGCTCACCTTTATCTTTGTGCCTACGACCAGTAATCTCTTTTTCCTGGCCATCTCCCTGTATTTCTACTACTGGATCGGCTCCATCCTGGAGCGGCAGTGGGGCGTGACCAAGTTTACGGTGTTCTACCTGCTTGGGGTGGTGCTTAATATCATTGCGGGCTTCCTGGTCTATCTGTTTATCCCTCTGCCCGTGGAGACCGCCACTATGCACTACGTCAACCTGTCCATGTTCTTCTCCTTTGCCACCCTGTACGGGGAAATGCAGGTACTGCTTTTCTTCGTGATTCCGGTAAAGGTCAAATGGCTGGCCTGGCTGGACGCCGCTCTCTTTGCCTACGACATCATTTACAACCTGGTGCAGCTCCCCACGGTCGGGATGTTTGCACTGGCGGGCATCGTGGCTCCCGTCGTGGCGATCCTCAACTACCTGATCTTCTTCTGGGATGACCTGATGGCCAGCCTGGGCCGGGTAAAGCGGCAGACGGCCCACCGCCACTCCCGCCAGACCGTCAACTTCAAGCAGGCTACCAAGCACGCCCAGCAAACCAAGGGTTATATCCACAAGTGCGCCGTCTGCGGCAAGACCGACACCGACTACCCCGACGAGGAGTTCCGGTACTGCTCCAAGTGCAACGGCTACTACTGCTACTGCTCAGAGCATATCCACAACCACGTTCATATCGAATAAAAGATACGCAAAGGGCTCCCATCGGAATGTTCCGATGGGAGCCCTTTTTCATGCCGTTTTACCGCTTGCTGAGCCGGAGCACCAGAGCGGTGCGGTCGTCCGCCGCGCCGGCCTGCTGATCGCTCTCGTCAATAAGCTCCTGGGCCAGCTCCCGAGGGCTCTGGCCGTCAAAGGCGGCCAGCTTGTCCCGCACCCACTGGTCGGGCTGTCCTCCGGTAACTCCGTCGGTGATGAGCAGCACACAGTCTCCCGCCTCCAGCTTCAGATGAGTCACGTCGGGGGCACCCCCTTCCCCTCCTGCCAGTCCGGCGGGGAGGGCGCAGCCGGTGACCCGGCTGACAGAGGTTCCCTTTTTCACATAGCTGGGAGCCGCGCCGTATTTGTAGATGTCCCCCTCACCTGTGAAAAGGTCCACCCGTAACAGGTCGATGGTGGTGAAGCCAATCTCCTCCTCACCCCGGAGGGCCAGGGCGGAGCTGAGGGTCCTCAGGGCGTTTTCCGGCCGTACACCCGCCCGGAGAAACTGTTCCAGCAGACGCACCGCCAGGGTGCTCTCCCGCTGGGCCAGACGGCCGGAGCCCATGCCGTCACACAGCAGCACATAGAGGGCGCCGTCGTCGTGTTTAAACCAGGCCCCCGTATCACCCGACACGGTTTGCCCGTCCTTCTTTCGGGCGGCCACCCCGGCCACCGCCATCAGCGGCTCGCTTTGCACCAGCACCAGCCTGTCCCGGCGGCCCTCCTCCACCAGCCGGAGGGGGAAGTTCATCAGCTTGGCCAGCTTGTCCACCTGGCTGCTCTGCCGCAGGGGAGAGAGACCGGCCCCCTCCAGCTCTACCCGTAAGTGGCCCGCTTCGTCGTAATACACGGCCAGCTCGCACTCCACCCCCTGGGCGGTGAGATACTGCCGCAGCCGCTTTTCCCGCACCGGGTCGGGGATCAGCTCGGCGCTCAGCTCCGCCGCCGCCGTGCCCAGCACCTCAGCCAGCTCGCCGTACTGCCGGCAGACCGCCGCCCGATTCTCCCGCAGACGGCTCTGGTACTGCCGCCGGTAGAGCAGTCCTGCCAGCTCCTCGTTGACGGAAGTGAGGAAGTCGGCAAACTTCATGCAGCGGTTGGAGAAATAAGCGGGGAAGTCGCCCCCCTCGCCCCGGCCCCGCTCCAGCATGGCGGGCAGGGCGTCGTTGAGGGCGTTGTAGGTGGACACATAATCCCGCTGCCAGCAGGAGGTCTGGAGCGGGCAGCGCTTGCACACCCGGTCCGCCGCCCGGTCAAAGATAGCGGCAGTGTCGTTATCGTTGGGGCGTCCGGTGTGGAGGGTACCCCGCATGGATTCGTACAGACTCTTGAAGGCGGCGGCGGTGTCCTCCATCCGGCCCTTTACATAGGCCATGGCTCGCTCCTGAGTGCCGTGCTTGGGCTCCCGGGCCACCAGGGCGCCCACCTGCCGCAGCAGCTTGTCCGGCAGCAGGAGAAAGACCACCGAGGCGGCAAACACCTCGTAGAGCAGAGGAATGTGTAGCCCGTCCTTCCAGGTCCACAGTACCGCCAGAGCGTTGGACAGCACATAGGCCAGGGTGGCGGCCAGTTTGCCCTGGCGGTGGAACACACCGGTCATCACCCCGGACAGGGCGTAGGCCATGGCGTAAAAGGGCATCCCGCCGGTGGACAGGTCCATACCCAGACCAACCGCCACGCCGACGGTGGCTCCGATGCTGACGCCTCCCTTGTAGGCCACCGCCATCACTGCCACCGCGGCAGCAAAGCGGCCTACCGACAGATCCCCCAGCAGGGTCAGCTTGGACAAGGTGAGCAGCAGGGTGCCCAACAGCAGCAGCAGGCTGATGGTCTGCCGGGCGGTCAGCCCCTCCTCCTCCCGCTTTTCGGTCCAGGGGGTGAAGGCAATGCGGTAGAAGTATACCGACGCCCCGCACAACAGCAGTTCAGTGCCGAAGAAGATCAAGCTTTCCGGCGTCCAGCCCTGGTCGGACAGGTAGATAAAGCCGGTAACCCCGTCGATGGCGGCGGCGGCCAGCGGCATAAACCAGCTCTTCCGGTAGGCCCCTACGTCAAAGAAGGCGAAGGCCACCGAAAAGACCAGCACACAGGCCGCCGCGTACCGCAGGCCCTCCACAAAGCCCTCCATGGTCAGGTAGCCGAAGCAGGCCCCCAGCAGGGCGCAGAAGCCGTCCAGCCCGGAGCCGGAGGCTCCCACCAGTCCCAGTCCAAAGGGGGCGTACCCCCCGAAGATTTCCGCCCCCGCCAGCAGGGCCCCCAGCAAAAAGCGGATGACGCATTCGGCAAAGCGCACCAGCGCCGGGGCACGGAATACCACCTTTCCCGTCTCCCGGGCCTCCTCCCGCAGCCGCGCCGCCTTGGTTTTCAGCTTCTCTTTTGTTGCCATGGTCCCTGTCTCCTTTGCTTTGGGGCGTATTTGCCCTTCCGGTATCAGAGACAGTGTAACCCATAAACTGGAAAAATATGGTCGGAACACGGCGCGGTTTTGGGTTTGGTCTGTGTTGGTTGAAACCAGATGCTCGTTTTTTGTGTTAAGATAGGTGAAAGCGCTTTCAAGTGTGGAGGTGAGCGGATGGAGGAAGGAGAGCTGATCCGGCGGATGAAGCGGGGTGACCCTGCTGCTCTGGAGGCTTTGATGGACCGGGACATGGCCTTTGCCTGCGGGGTGGCCTCCTCCATTCTGCGGGACGCCCCCCGGGATGTGGAGGAGATAGTGTCCGATTCCTTTCTGGCCCTGTGGAATAACGCCCACAAGCTGGTGCCCGGTCGGGTGCGGGGCTATCTCAGTGCGATTGTCCGCAACAGAGCCAAAAACCGCCTGCGGGAACTGGGGAAGGAGCTGCCTCTGGAGGAGGATCTTCTGGACCTGGAGCCCTCCGGCGATCTGGGGCCCCGGCGATCTCTTTGATTCTTTTTTTACCCTTGAAAGCGCCCCCCTGGACGAGGGGCAGAAGGCCCTGCTGGACGAGATGGGTACCACCGATCTGGCCCCCTCCACCAGCAACGGCATTACCATTATCCCGCTGGCCTCGGTGGCCGATGCGTACAACTGTTACCTCCGCCTGCGGGTGGAGGCACCGGAGGGCACGGTCCTGCCCGATATGGGTACTCAGGAGGATCATGTGTTCCTGGATGTGGACCTGCGGGACACCGCCACCGGCGAAAGACTGGACTGGGGAGTGCAGAAAGCGCGGTTCCTGCCTGACAGCACCCCTGGGGACAATGTGGTGGAGCTGGTCTTTATCCTCTATGGCTGGCCGGGCGGTGTAAACTGGAACGACGGCGTATCCAAGACTCTGTATCTCACCGATCTGGCGCTTATCCCTAGGGAGGGTACCTCTGGAGAGAAGCCTATGATTCTGGAGGGAACGTGGAGTTTTGCACTGGATCATCTCTACCGGAGCAAGATTCTGGAGGTAGACCCCGCCGGGGCTGTCCGCCTGGACACAGAGACTCAGGCGATGGTCACGCTGGAATCGCTAACCCTCTCCCCGCTGTCGGTCAGCTTCACCCTCTCCTATCCTCCGGACGCGGGATCCTTTGTCCACTATGAATTGGTGCTTGTCTGCAAGGATGGTTCCACCGTTACCATCAACGGGGCAAACGGATATGGCGATCCAGGTCCGGATGGACCAGGAGGACGAGATTACTTCTACGGCGTCTCGGCCTTTGATATCCCCATCCCGCTGGAGCGGATCGACCACATCCAGTTCGGGGACTGCTCCATTTTCCTGCCGGACACAACGCAATAGGCAAAAAAGGTCCCGGACCAGCGGCCCGGGACCTTTTTTATTTACTTCACCACAATATCTACATAGGCGGAGGTGGTGGCGTCCAGCACTGCCATATAGCCGCACCGGAATTCCAGCCAGTCGCCCACCTGCACCTGGCCGCCGCAGTCCTCCACGTCCACGATCAAATGGTCGGAACTGGCTCCGATCATCTCCGCCCCCGGCAGGGTGGGGGTGAGGGCGGCCCAGGCCACGTCCTGTTTTCCGGCGGCGCAGATGGCCCGCAGGCGCACACCACGGTCAGGATACTCTGGGGTGTCCCCCTTGCCATCCCGGCCCAGCTCACCGATGGGTACCGAAGGCTTGCGCCGCAGCTCTACCACCTGGGCCTTGAACAGGAAGGCATCCTGATGATAGCCGTCCAGGAACCGGTTGCCGGTGGTGTCCTCGCCGAAAAGTACCGCTTCACCCACCCGCAGCTGATTGATCCCGGCGGGCATAACGCCGTCCTCCAGCAGCTTGAGGGCGCAGGTGCCTCCTGCCGACAGCACCGAGATGGAGCAGCCGTAGGTGCTGTTGAGGTAGTCCCGCAGCTCCACCAGAATGGCGGTGTTGTCCACCGAGGGCAGCACACTGCCGTAGCACCCCACGTTGGTGCCTAACCCCACTAATTTCACACCGGGGCAGTCCAGAATCTGGGGTACGATCTCGTCCAGCTGCTCCCGGCCGAACACCCCCTCCCGCAGATCTCCCACGTCAATCATCAGGATGATGGGGTGGACCTTGCCCTGCCGGAGGGCGGCCTCCGACACCGCCCGGATCACCTCGATCTGGCTCTGGAGGCTCCAGTCTGTCCAGCGGACCACCTCCTCGGCCTCCAGGATAGCGGGGATACGGATGAGGAGGTAGTTGAGGTCAGGGATGGCCTTTTTGGCGGCCATGATGTTCTTCATCCGGCTGTCGGCAAAGGAGGTGATGCCCCCTGCTATGGCCGCCCGGATCACCTCCGGCCGGGCCGAGAAGCCTTTGGTGGCAAAGACCAGCTCCACCCCCTTGGATGCACAGAAATCATGGAGCTTTTTGGCGTTTTCGGTCACTTTGTTGGTGTTGATCTCCAGGATAGGCGCATACATGACACGTTCCTCCTTTATGGATCCTTTGCCACCATCATACCGGGTCTGTAGCCAGATGGCAAGAAAATGTTTCCTGCCCCTTGACAACTGTGTATCTATATGTTATTACTGTATATGTCAAGTATATACAGTATGACAACGAGGTGCACCATGGATATCATCATCAGCAACTCCGGCGGCGTGCCCATTTACGACCAGATCACCCGGCAGATGAAGGGCCTCATCCTCCGGGGAGAGCTGGCCGAGGGGGAGGCCCTTCCCTCCATGCGGCTGCTGGCCAAGGAACTGCGTATTTCTGTCATCACCACCAAACGAGCCTATGAAGAGCTGGAGCGGGACGGTTTCATCACCACCGTGCCGGGGAAGGGGTGCTTTGTAGCCCCACGAAACCTGGAGCTGGTCCATGAGGAGACCCTCCGCCGGGCGGAGGAGCATCTCTCCCAGGCGGTGGACATCGCCAAGACCGGCGGCGTCACCCTGGCGGAGCTGACCGAGACCCTCAGCCTTCTGTATGGAGAGGAAACAGTATGAGCAATGCATTGGAAGTATGCCATCTCACTAAGGATTACGGCTCCTTTAAGCTGGACGACGTGTCCTTCACTGTGCCCGGCGGCACCATTATGGGTCTGATCGGGGAGAACGGGGCAGGGAAGTCCACCACCATCAAATGTATTCTGAACCTGATCCACCGGGACGGCGGGGAGATCTCCGTCTTTGGGCTGGATGCCATCCGTGACGAGCGGGCAGTAAAGAGTCAGGTGGGGGTGGTACTGGACGAGTCCCTCTTCCACGATACCCTCAACCCGGTCCAGGTTGGCAAGATCCTGTCCAAACTCTATCCCAACTGGGATGGAAGGTGCTACGGGGGCTATCTGCGGAAATTTGAGCTGCCGGAGAAAAAGACAGTGAAAACCTTTTCCCGGGGCATGAAAATGAAATTGGCTATTGCGGCTGCCTTTGCAGCCAGGCCCAGGCTGCTTATTCTGGACGAGGCCACCTCCGGCCTGGACCCGGTGGTGCGGGATGAGATCCTGGATGAATTTCTCAACTTTATTCAGGACGAGGAGCATTCTATCCTTATTTCCAGCCATATCACCAGCGACTTGGAGAAGGCCGCGGACTATGTAACCTATCTCCACAAGGGGCGGGTGGTTCTGTCCGGCGCCAAGGACGAACTGCTGGACTCCTACGGCAAGCTGGTGTGCAGCCGCGCCGATCTGGAGCGGGTGGACCGGTCCCTGCTGGCGGGCAGCCGGGTGGGACAGTTCGGGTGTGAGGCCCTGGTAAAGGACCGGCACGCCTTTGCCCGCCGCTATCCGGGCCTGACGGTGGACCCCGCTACCCTGGAGGATATCATGGTCTTTACCGGAAAGGGGGATGCCCAATGACCGGGCTGATCTATAAGGATATTGTGGCTTTGCGCAAGCAGCTCTCTACGCTGCTGCTCTTTCTCGTCGTGTACGGAGGCTTCTGCGTGACCGGGGTGTTTGATTTCTCCATCTTGGGGGCTCTGGTAGCCGTATTCGGTCTCACCATTCCCGTGTCCTCGGTGGCACTGGACGACTCCGCCCATTGGGACCGGTACGCGGTGGCCACCCCCGCCGGACGGCGGGGGGTGGTGGCCGGGAAATATGTGTTCACCCTGTTGGTAATCGTGGTAAGTGTGGCGGTGGCGGCGGGCCTGATGGTGTGCCTTTCCTTGGCCGGACTGACCGAGACAACGCTGGATGATCTGGTACTCATTGCCCTGTCCTGCGGCGTGCTTACGCTGGTGTTGGACGCCATCATTCTGCCCTTCCTGCTCAAGTATGGGGCGGAGAAGGCCAGAGTGATCAGCATGATCACCTTTGTAGTGATTTTTGGCGGCGCTGTGCTGCTTGGGGGACTGGCCAAGAACCAGATCACTCTGCCCACGCCTCCGGCGTGGCTGCTGACCGCCCTGCCCGTCCTCTTGGGATTGCTGGCTATTGGCGGCTACCTGATCTCCTATTTTATCGCACAGGGGATCTACGCCAAAAAGGAATTTTGAATACCAGAACAGAAAAATGGGCCCTCTGCGCTATGCAGCGGGCCCAAATTGATTCTGTGCAGATTACATCCGTACAAACTGGTTCCGGTCCGGATCGTACTGGCAATCCAGCACGGCCAGCTTTTGAGAGATCTCGTCCTTATCTGCCTGGAGGTCGTCGCACAGGGCGTCCAGGGAGGGATAGAAATCCCGCAGTTTGGTGTTGACATAACTGAGCAGAATCATGGGATCTTGGGGAAACATGAAAAATGTGCCTACTTTCTGTGTCTAAAATACTTCAAAGTGGGGATGATTTACAGCCCCAGCTTCTCGGCCAAAAAGTCGTCCACCTTAGCCAAAGCGTCGTCCAGCTTGAGGACGTCGGAGCCGCCGCCCATGGCGCTGTCGGGCTTGCCGCCGAGCCCCATAAAATGAGATCATTTCATGGGGACCCCGTTTATTTGATCTGCGCGGGGCAAGTGAATTGCCCCGGCATCAAGGTTTTGGTCCGGCGATGCCGGATCAAAACGCTTGGAAGGGCGTCGTCTGCACCCTAAGCGCTGGGCGGCTTACAGCCCCAGCTTCTCGGCCACAAAGTTGTCCACTTTGGCGAGAGCGTCGTCCAGCTTGAGGACGTCGGAGCCGCCGCCCATGGCGCTGTCGGGCTTGCCGCCGCCCTTGCCGCCGCAGCAGCAGCACACCTGCTTCACCAGGTCGCCGGCCTTGATGCCCTTGGCCACGGCATCCTTACCGCACACGGACAGGAAGGTGATCTTGCCGTCCTTCACGCTGGACAGAACGGCTACTACGCTGGAGTCCTTATCCCGCAGGAAGTCGCCCATCTTACGCAGACGGTCGGCATCGGCGTCGTTGAGGGTGGCGGTGAGCACCTTCAAGCCGCCCACGTCCTTGGCGCCCATCAGGAAGTTGCCAGCCTGATTGATGGCCTCCTTAGCCTTGAAGCCCTCCACCATGTGGCGCAGCTCACGCAGTTCGCTGATGGTCTGCTCGGCCTTCTCCCGCAGATCGCTGGGCTTGGCCTTGAGCACGGCAGCAGCCTCAAACAGCTTCTGCTGGTTCTGGTTCATAATCTTCAGGGACTGAGCGCCGGTGGTGGCCTCAATACGGCGGACGCCGGAGGCCACGGAGAACTCGCTCTCGATGTGGAACACGCCCACCTTGGCGGTGTTGTCCAGGTGGGTGCCGCCGCAGAACTCCACGGAGTAGCCCTCGCCCATGTCCACCACGCGGACGGTGTCGCCGTACTTCTCACCGAAGAGGGCGATGGCGCCCCGCTTCTTGGCCTCTTCAATGGGCATCACATCGGTGTGGATGTCATAGCCCTCCAGCACCGCCTCGTTGACTACGGCGCTGACCTGGCCCAGCTCCTCGGCGGTCATGGCGGAAAAGTGGGTGAAGTCAAAACGCAGCCGGTCGGGCTCCACCAGGGAGCCCGCCTGATGCACGTGGTCTCCCAGCACGGTGCGCAGGGCCTTGTCCAGCAGGTGGGTGGCAGAGTGGGCGCGCATGATGGCCTTCCGCCGGGGCACGTCGATCTGGGCGGAGACAGTGTCCCCCAGCTTCAGGACCCCCTCGGTCACTTTGCCGTAGTGCATATACTTGCCGCCCTTGTTCTTCTGCACATCGGTGACCTGGAACAGACAGCCGTCCTCCCCGCTCTTGGCAATGACGCCGTGGTCAGCCACCTGGCCGCCCATCTCAGCGTAGAAGGGGGTCTTGTCCAGCACCACGATGCCCTCCACGCCGGGCATGAGCTCCTCGGCCTGCTCGTTCTCCACCACTAAAGCCACCACCTTTGCACCGGTGATGGAGGTGTTTTCGTAGCCCATGAATTCGGTCTCTGGCACGTCCTTACCAAATTCCACTCCGGCCCAGCCCAGATCGCCCAGAGCCTCGCGGGCCTTACGGGCGCGCTCCTTCTGCTCCTGCATCAGCTTCTGGAAGGCGGCCTGATCCACGGTCATGCCCTGCTCCTCAACCATCTCGATGGTCAGGTCGATGGGGAAGCCGTAGGTGTCGTACAGCTTGAAGGCGTCAGCGCCGGAGAACACGGTCTCGCCGCCGGCCTTGTGGCCCTCCAGCATCTCGTTGAAGATCTTCAGGCCGCCGTCGATGGTGCGGGCGAAGTTCTCCTCCTCGGTGCGGATGACCTTGGTGATATAGTCCTGCCGCTCCCGCAGCTCGGGGTAGTGGCCCTCGTTCTCGTGGATAACGGTATCGCACACCTCATACAGGAAGGGATCGTTGACGCCCAGCAGCTTGCCGTGGCGGGCGGCCCGGCGGAGCAGGCGGCGGAGGACGTAGCCCCGGCCCTCGTTGGAGGGGAGCACGCCGTCGCAGATCATGAAGGTGGCGGAGCGGATGTGGTCGGTGATAACGCGGAGAGACACGTCCTTGGCGGCGGTCTCGCCGTAGTGGGCATGGGTGATCTCGCTCACCTTGTTGGTGATGTTCATGACGGTGTCCACGTCAAACAGGGAGGCCACATCCTGGCACACGCAGGCCAGACGCTCCAGGCCCATGCCGGTGTCGATGTTCTTCTGCTTCAGCTCGGTGTAGTGGTTCTCGCCGTCGTTGTCGAACTGGGAGAACACCACGTTCCACACCTCAATATAGCGGTCGCAGTCGCAGCCCACGGTGCAGCCGGGCTTGCCGCAGCCCCACTGCTCGCCCCGGTCGTAGTAGATCTCGGAGCAGGGGCCGCAGGGACCGGAGCCGTGCTCCCAGAAGTTATCCTCCTTGCCGAACTTAAAGATGCGGTCGGCGGGGATGCCGATCTCCTCGTTCCAGATGCGGAAGGCCTCGTCGTCGGCGGGGGTGGTCTCATTGCCGGCGAATACGGAGGGGTAGAGGCGGTTGGGGTCCAGGCCCACCCACTCGGGGGAGGTCAGGAACTCCCAGGCCCAGTGAATGGCTTCCTTCTTGAAGTAATCCCCGAAGGAGAAGTTGCCCAGCATCTCAAAGTAGGTGCCGTGACGGGCGGTGTGGCCGATGTTCTCAATGTCGCCGGTGCGGATGCACTTCTGGCAGGTGGTCACACGGTGGCGGGGGGGCTCCTGCTCGCCGGTGAAGAAGGGCTTCATGGGCGCCATGCCGCTGTTGATGAGCAGCAGGGAGGCGTCGTTCTGGGGAATCAGGGAAAAGCTGGGCAGGCGCAGGTGTCCCTTGGTCTCAAAGAAGGACAGGAACATCTCGCGCAGTTCGTTCAGACCGAACTTCTTGGGCATATGATTCAATCTCCTCTGCAAAAAAATAAGCCCCGCCCCCATGTCAGGGGCGGAGCAATGTTCACTCCACGGTACCACCCTGATCTACACCCAACGGGTGTATCTCACTGCATCCGGTAACGGGGATGAATCGTCCCGGTCCTCCCGGGCCGCTCAGAAGTGGCGTGCAGGCTCGTGTCGCGGAGGGCTTGCACTCTCCCCTCTCGCTGGGTCGCGGCGTGGTCTGCTTGGCTTCGTCATCGCGCTTCAACTGCCTTATTCTATCATATTTTTCGCCGTTGTCAACCGCCTTTTCGGGGAGAACCGGCGCCGAGCGGTCAGAGAAAGGATTCCAGGCAGTAGAGCCGGTTCCGTTCCGCGTCCCAGAAGAAGATGATTTCGCTGTTGTCCGACTTGGCGCGATACCAGTTGGAACAAGCATCATAGTCGGGGCGGTACTCAGCCGGGACCTCAATCTCGTCCAGCCAGGTTTCGGCGGCCTGGGTGAGGCTGTCGCAGTAGATGGTCTCCCGGTCCACGCTGGCCCAGGCGAACATCTGGTCAATGAAATCCTCGTACTGATAGGAGAATATATGGTATCGGATACCGTCCCCCAGAAAACTGGGGCCGGAATCCTTTTCATAGCATGGAACGGGACGGGCCCAAAAAGGAATGGAGATCCCCCAGTTCAGGCGCAGCGCCAGGGTGTAGCTGGAGAGAACCCTCCAACTGATGGCTCCGGCCACAAGGAGGAGACAGGCGACGGTCAATAGAATGTATTTTCTTTTCATAGCGGACCTCTTTTCCAGGGGGCGTATCAGTTGCGGACCGTGCGGACAGGGCGGGGCAGCAGAGACCCCAGAAAAAAGAGCAGCGGCGGCAGCAGACCGGCCAGAAACATGGAAAAATACCAGGTGAAGCCGAAGGTGCTCCAGGCGGTAAGATCTGCATTCTGCCCCAGGGTGGCCAGCATGAACACAAAGGAGGGGCACGCCAAAAAGTAGGTGCTCGTCAGCATCCAGAATCCTATGCCGGAGAGAAGGGAGGGGCAGACAAGCAGAAGCCACCCTCCAAAGGCCCAGCCCCAGGCAAGCAGGGCGGGCCAAAGAACAGCCTTTACGCCCTCTTTCGGTGTGGGCCGGTTCCAGCTGCGGACGGCAGCCATGATCCACCCGGCGGGAAGATAGAGGACCATCATCCACAGTGCCTGAAGCGGTGAGGAAACGGATGCAAACAGTTGGGGCCCTAAGAACAACAGGGGAGCGCAGAGGGCAGTGATCACAAAATGTCCCGCTGCAAATCCCCCCAACCGGGAGGCAGGTGACGGAGTCATAAGAATCGCTCCTTTCGAGGCCATCCTACCATGCGGGAAACTGAAAGTCAATATAAATTTATTGAAAAACAATAAAATGAAGGGACGACAAAGCCGGGCGTGCCGTGAGGCCCCCCCCGCGG
>NZ_NFHA01000100.1:0-851 GCF_002159225.1 Flavonifractor sp. An91
TAGGCCCTGTTTGAAAAATGTGTAGTTTTGTTCTAAAACAACAAGATAGCAATAGCGGCAAGGTAGACGAAGGCCAGAAAAGAGGCATCCAATTTGTCATATCTGGTAGCAACTCTCCGAAACCACTTGATTTTCTGAAAGAAACACTCAATCAGATGCCGCTCCTTGTACATATGCCAATCTACTGGCCAGGGCTGGGAAACATTTTTCTGAGGCGGAATCACATAACTGGCTCCACGTTCTGAGATATATTCCCGAATAGCTTGTGCACCGTAAGCACGGTCTGCCAGTATGGTGCTTCCACGGATCTTGACTTGTTTCAATAGCTCAACGGCGTGAACAGAATCGTGGTCATTTCCGGCGGAGAGAAGGAACTCCACAGGATTCCCCAGACCATCCACGACAGCATGAATCTTTGTATTCAGCCCGCCTCTGGTGCGGCCAACTGCCTTATCCGCCGTTTTTTCCCCCACCGTTGGCACTTTCGTGCACCTTTATGCAGGTAGAGTCCACACTCAGATTTTCCATGTCTGCATCCCCAGAAAGCGCGCGAAACACCCTTTCCAGTGTGCCGTTATCCCGCCATTTGGCAAATCGGGCATACACTGACTGCCAGGGGCCGTAGGCCTCCGGCAGCTCCCGCCACTGGGCGCCACTTCGGACAATCCAGAGCATTCCATTCAGCATCGTCCGGTTGTCCTTGCGCGGGCGGCCTCGCTTTCCTGTTTCTTCTGGTGGCAGCATCGGTCTGATCCGTTCCCATTGTTCTTTTGTTAATTCATAGCGTTTCATGCCCTTAGTTTTACATATTGCGTCCTTTTGTGCAACTTTTATTTTTCAAACAAGGCCTA
>NZ_NFHA01000101.1:0-783 GCF_002159225.1 Flavonifractor sp. An91
CACTTTCTTGTTCATCTGTCATTGGTAGGTGAGGTACTTCACTGGTGTGTAAAATATTGGATTTTGAAGTGGGTTCAAATAAGATCAAGTTGTCTAATCAAAATGGTGATTTGCATTTTTGTGAAATGGTATGGGTGTGAATACCCCCAATCTGGCGTCCAGTTCTATCCTTGTTCTATCCTCCGGTCATAATTCGGGGCAAAAATGGGAAGAACTCGGAAAGCCCTGTGGGTTCAAATAAAAACGAAAAACGGAAGCCAAAATCCGCAGTATACCGCAGCTTTTGGGCTTCCGTTGTGTACTTCCATCTTCGCTTAATTTCCACCAAAAATCACAAGGGGGAAATGACTCGAAATGCGGTAGGTCGGCTCAAAACCGGCGCGAGAGTTCGAATCTCTCCATCTCCGCCATGAGGTCTGCCAGCGAAAAGCTGGTAGACCTCTTTCCTTTTTATGGAGAAACCGCCGATAGGTTTTGCAGCATGGGCGCCACAATGTCCTGCTCAATGGCTGCGGCGGATTGTTTTTTCGTGGCATATTGCAGATGCCCGTAAATATCCACCGTTGTTGAAATCTCACTGTGTCCCAGCCATTCTTTTACCTGTTCCATCGGAACACCGTTTGCCAGCAAAAGCGAGGCACAGGTATGGCGAAGATCGTGGAAACGAATGTGCCGTAAATTGTTCTTGGCAAGCAACTTCCCAAAGGTCGAGGACACATAGTTGGGTTTAATGAGATTGCCAATCACATCGACACAGACATATCCCAGATATTCTTTGTTGTA
>NZ_NFHA01000102.1:0-750 GCF_002159225.1 Flavonifractor sp. An91
GACGCAGAAAGTTAACAATTCTGACGCGGATTTACCTGGAGTTTTGTTCTGTCCGATGATACAATAAAGGTGTCATTGGTAGGTGAACTCAATACCGCAAAAGGAGGAACAGATCAGTATGCCAGCGGTACACCTGCAAGAAAACAGCAAACTAATCTCCGGCCATGTGGCCGAGAAAAAAGGGTATCTCTATTGGGTTCTAAACCTTACTGATGAGAACGGTAAGAGAAAGCCCAAATGGATTCCCACCCATAAGAAAGTCAAGGGTAACAAGACCTGGGCAAACAATATGCTTCCCACCATCCGAAAGGAATGGACGGAAAAGCTGCTTCAGGAGGCTACGGCCTCACAGCAGTCGGCTTCTCCGTCTGGCCCGTCATCCGCAGCGATTTCCTTTGTGGATTTCCTGTACCAGTGGCTTGAGTACAAGTACAAGTCTGCTACCGGACGGGTGATGGACAGCAAGCCCATTGAACTCTCGACCTATTCGGGATACGAACAACAGCTTAACAACCCCATCGCCCCGTATTTCCGAGAGCATCCTGTCGCCCTTTGCGACCTTACCAAACAAGATATTCTCGCTTTTTATGAGAAAGAATTGGAACGGGTCAAGCCGACTACCGTTAAACATTACCACGCTCTGATTCATGGGGCGTTGAATTATGCGGTTGACAAAAATCTGATTCCAAGCAATCCGGCTGACCGGATTATCATTTCCAAGCCTGAACCCTTCAAGGGTGACTACTACCT
>NZ_NFHA01000103.1:0-702 GCF_002159225.1 Flavonifractor sp. An91
GCTATGGAGATGACGAGGATGTATAAAATCGTCTACCTCCCTTTGGCGGAAGCGGACATTCTGGATGCCGTGGACTATATCGCCGGGAAGCTGGACGCCCCAAAGGCCGCACAGGACTTACTGGATGAACTGGACGATACGGTGGAGCGCATCTCCAAGTACCCATACGCCCACGAGCTGTATCGGACAACCCGGCCCATGCGGGATGAAATCCGCAAGGTGCCGGTGAAAGGGTATGTCCTGTATTACGCGGTGCTGGAGGACACGGTGGAGATCCGGCGCTTTCTCCATGGCCGCAGGGACCGGCAGAACATGGGACTGTAATTTCTGATACATGGTCAGGAACGCCCGCACGGTTGACCCGTGCGGGCGTTCCTGCTTCATCCTGCCAGCCGGTCTGTACTCTCCTGGTCCCCGATGTGGAGCAGGATGTCCAGCTCCGTGAGCCGGGCAGACTTCTCCGCCAGTTCGGCCTCCTGTGGAAACGGCTTCTCCAGTTCTGCCTTGGCCGCCTCGCACTGCTGAAGGGTGTGTTCGATGGCGTCCTGTGTCTCCTGGATGCGCTGGGACAACCTGTCCAGCACATGGTCGATGCGGACAAGGTTCCCCTTGGCGTCCTGCCCAAGTTCTACGCTGTGCTCTGCGGAGCCCTTCAGTATGGCCTTATAGCAGAGTAAGCCGGTACAAAGCAGGACGGTAAAG
>NZ_NFHA01000104.1:0-644 GCF_002159225.1 Flavonifractor sp. An91
AAGCACAGTTTTGACAACATACTTCTTGTGTACGCACAGGACGAGGATGTTTCGATTCTGGCAACACGAAAGCAATGGGCAGCCATAGGCAGAAATTTGATTCCCCGTGCAAAGGGCGTAGCCGTTTGCGTCTACCGGAATGCCAAACTCACCCTTGACTATCTCTTTGATGTAAGCCAAACTACTGGCAAAGAGATTCATCCTACGGACTGGCAGCTTTCCGATGAAATGAAAAAGGTCCTGACCGAGCGCCTGTCGTATGCACACGGTTTCCCCAAGCAAGATTTTCCCCAAGCGCTGTATGCGATGGCAAGCGAATCTGTCGCAGAGAATTATAACCACTTTTTGCAAGAACTCAAGCAGGAAACCAAAGGCCATTTGTTCACCGAGATCCCGGCCGGTGGTTTTGAAGCCCAATACATCCAGCTTTTGACCGACAGCATTTCTTATTTCATCGGCAAAAAGTGTCACCTGCCGGATGAAAAAATCCAGTTGAGTGACGGTATGGCGACGGTCAGCCATTTCAATACACTCCCGCTGGTTGCACATCTGGGTACGGCAGTAACCGCCCTTTCCAAAGGTATCCTGTTAGAAGTAGAACGGAACATCAAGATTATCAATCGTGAAAGGATGGCACAACATGA
>NZ_NFHA01000105.1:0-644 GCF_002159225.1 Flavonifractor sp. An91
AAGCACAGTTTTGACAACATACTTCTTGTGTACGCACAGGACGAGGATGTTTCGATTCTGGCAACACGAAAGCAATGGGCAGCCATAGGCAGAAATTTGATTCCCCGTGCAAAGGGCGTTGCCGTTTGCGTCTACCGGAATGCCAAACTCACTCTTGACTATCTCTTTGATGTAAGCCAAACTACTGGCAAAGAGATTCATCCTACGGACTGGCAGCTTTCCGATGAAATGAAAAAGGCCCTGACCGAGCGCCTGTCGTATGCACACGGTTTCCCCAAGCAGGATTTTTCCCAAGCGCTGTATGCGATGGCAAGCGAATCTGTCGCAGAGAATTACAACCACTTTTTGCAGGAACTCAAGCAGGAAACCAAAGGCCATTTGTTCACCGAGATCCCGGCCGGTGGTTTTGAAGCCCAATACATCCAGCTTTTGACCGACAGCATTTCTTATTTCATCGGCAAAAAGTGTCACCTGCCGGATGAAGAAATCCAGTTGAGTGACGGCATGGCGACGGTCAGCCATTTTAATACACTCCCGCTGGTTGCACATCTGGGTACGGCAGTAACCGCCCTTTCCAAAGGTATCCTGTTAGAAGTAGAACGGAACATCAAGATTATCAATCGTGAAAGGATGGCACAACATGA
>NZ_NFHA01000106.1:0-635 GCF_002159225.1 Flavonifractor sp. An91
CCGTAGCCTAACCGCAAGGGGGGCGCGGCCGAAGGTGGGTTCGATAATTGGGGTGAAGTCGTAACAAGGTAGCCGTATCGGAAGGTGCGGCTGGATCACCTCCTTTCTAAGGAGACTTCGGCGCGAATTATATGCCGAGCGTAGCGAGGCATATAATTCTCAAAGAAGTGGTAACACTTCTTTGAGCCAACGGCGCGCCGTAACGTCCTACGGTCAGCTTTCTGGAGCGAATGAGCTTTCACGTTGTTTAATTTAGAGGGCACACGCGTTGATGGGGGTATAGCTCAGCTGGGAGAGCACCTGCTTTGCAAGCAGGGGGTCATCGGTTCGAGCCCGATTATCTCCACCAAGAAGTGGACCGAGACGGGCCCATAGCTCAGCTGGCTAGAGCGCACGACTGATAATCGTGAGGTCGGTGGTTCGAGTCCACTTGGGCCCACCACTTACTTTTTTGCAAGAAAAAGTAAGCAAAAAGAACTTCCATAGAGATTCGAAGCCGGATCGAAGCACCTGGAGACAGATGTTTCGATCTGACCTTGAAAGAGGTTGGAAGTCAGCACCTTGAAAACTGAACAATGCAGATTGAAAGTATGAAGAGCAAGCAACAGAGGGCAATAACAGCAATGTTGTGGAAC
>NZ_NFHA01000107.1:0-593 GCF_002159225.1 Flavonifractor sp. An91
CTGGGCGGCGACGAGAGCCCCCTGTCCATGAAGGCCGACTTCCTGCTCTCCCTGTGCGAGCTGGTGGTGGGCGGCAAGGAGGGCTTGCAGCCCATTGAGAAAACGGTGATTGACCGCTGCGTGCGGCTGGTCTACCGGGAACTGGCCCTGGGGATCGGGGACGGCAAACCGCCCTTGCTCCAGGACTTGTACGAGGAACTTCTGAAACAGCCGGAGCCAGAGGCAAAGCGGGTGGCGACGGCTCTGGAGCTCTACTGCACCGGCTCTCTCAACCTGTTCAATTTCCCCACCAATGTGGACCTCAATTCCCGTGTGGTGTGTATCGTGCTCAAAGGGCTGGGCGAGAACCTGCGGAAGATCGCCATGCACATCACCAACGACTTTGTGACCTCGGCGGTCAATACCAACTTCCACAGCGGGATCGCTACCTGGTGCTACTTTGACGAGTTCCACATCCTGCTCCGGGACGCCCTCACCGCCAGCTACTTTGTGGCCGTGTGGAAGATGCTCCGCAAAAAGGGCTGCGTCCCCTCGGCCCTGACGCAGAATGTCAAGGACCTGCTGGCAAGCCGGGAGATCGAGGCCATTCTGGA
>NZ_NFHA01000108.1:0-552 GCF_002159225.1 Flavonifractor sp. An91
TTGCTGATCCACCCGTTTGCCTCCCTGGAGGAGCATCCCAACAAACGGTATTGCCCCTAAGCCGCCGTCCGGTTCCCAAGCGGTACCCTGACGGCGGCGGGCGATGGGTCCCCCATCCAGGTGTGTTGGTGAACGGGTGTGGAACAGACGGAGGTACACGACGGCGGCTGGGCTGGGCGTGTGCTTTCCCACTGAACCGGCCGCCCGAAAACAAATTGTCAAAATGGAGGTAAACATCATGTTGAATCGAATCATTCTCAGTGGGCGGCTCACCCGGGACCCCGAACTGCGCCGGACACAGAGCGGCATCCCAGTCGCGTCGTTCTCTTTGGCAGTCAACCGGGACTTCAAAGACAAGGCCACCGGGGAAACGCCTGTGGACTTCATCGACATCGTCGCGTGGCGGCATACTGGTGAGTTCGCCGCCAACTACTTCGCCAAGGGCTCCATGGCCGTGGTGGAAGGGCGGCTCCAGATCCGGGACTGGACGGACCGGGAGGGCGGCAGGCGCCGTACCGCCGAGGTCGTGGCCAGCAACATCTACTTTGGCGA
>NZ_NFHA01000109.1:0-546 GCF_002159225.1 Flavonifractor sp. An91
TGAATCAAATAGGCGTAGGTGGGGAACCGCCTGAACTGAAACATCTAAGTAGGGCGAGGAAGAGAAATCAACAGAGATTCCGCAAGTAGTGGCGAGCGAACGCGGAAGAGGGCAAACCGAAGGATTTATCCTTCGGGGTTGAGGACCGACACAACGGCAGGATAGGTTAGCCGAACGGTATGGGAAGGCCGGCCATAGCGGGTGAAAGCCCCGTAGGCGAAAACCGAGTCCTGTTAGTCGAGTTCCAGAGTACCGCCGGACACGTGAAACCCGGTGGGAAACTGGGGGGACCACCCTCCAACCCTAAATACTACCTGATGACCGATAGAGGAGCAGTACCGTGAGGGAAAGGTGAAAAGGACCCCGGGAGGGGAGTGAAAGAGAACCTGAAACCTTGTGCTTACAAGCACTCAAAGCACGTTAAAGTGTGATGAGGTACCTTTTGTAGAATGGTCCGGCGAGTTATTGTTACTGGCAAGCTTAAGGTATTCAGTACCGGAGGCGAAGGGAAACCGAGTGTGAACAGCGCGTATGAAGTCAGTGGCA